>JAKVBD010000071.1 GCA_022446985.1 Lentisphaerales bacterium | reverse complement strand
CTTAGAGAGGCTTTGTCAATTACTATGCCAAAATCAGGGGAAAGTCGCCGCATAGTATGTCGGAGTGCATCTAGCTAAAACTTCAAGTTTTGAAGATTCATAACAATCACAACATTGTAACTCTTGAAACTCTACAGAGCATCCAGACACTAGAAATACTTACCTTTCCGTGAAAACGTAAGTATTATTATTTTGTCAAAGACCTCAAAAATATCACAAGTGTTTCAGATAAATACCAAAACAAGAAACCTGCAGCATTTTGGGAAAAGTTCCAAGATCAATTAAAGGTTGATATCCCGAAAGACATCCCCAAGGCTACCGAATGAAGCTGATTTGTTCGACTTCATAAAAGCAGAAACTGATGCTTTTGACTCTGCTTCTGCGTTGGTCCCCGGTAAAGCCAGTGCAATCTTGCCATTTTCAATATGCAAAACTTCCACTTCAAGGTCTGACCCAATTGGGAATTTATTTGTTAAAAACTTAAGAGGATCACCGTTTGGTGGAACATCAAGAGTACTCACATGTACCAAACCACTCTTGGACTGGTTAAGTTTAACAAAAACTCCAAAACGCTTGATACCATCTACCTTACCTGGTACTGTATTACCTACTTTAATCGCATTTGAGTGACCAGTAGGAACCCCGGACTTGTCATGAGTTTCTATGTCGTGATCTTCATCTTCAACACTTAAAGAAATACGGCGTGACTCTGTGTCGATGTCCAAAACAAAAACTTCTACTTCGTCGCCTTCGCTGTAAACCTCTGCAGCGTGAGCAATTCTTTTCCCAAGACCGAACTTAGAAACGTGTAAAAGACCTTCAAGATTGTTAGGCAGTTGAACAAAAGCACCAAAGCTTTCCACTCGAGTAACGATTCCTTTATAAGCAACGTTGTGCTCTACTTCATCCGCCTTTTCCCAAGGATTACCTTCAGACTCGCGAAGACTAAGAACAATGCGGTCCTTCTCCCAATCCAATTTGCGAACAGTCACTGTGACTTTGTCACCTACTTTAACCAATTCGTTGACATCGAAATTTCTTGTCCAGCTTATTTCCCCCATTGGTACTAAGCCATCAACAGCGCCAAGGTCAATGAAAACACCAAAGCTTTCAATCTTTCTAACAATACCAGGAAGCTCATCACCTTCATTAATAGTGTTGATCAATTCTTCACGCTTCTCTTTAGCTTCTTCTTCAACGATTGGACGGCGAGATAAAACAACATCGCGTTCTGTAAGACGGGTAATTACAAATGATAAAGTTTTACCAATGTAAAATTCTGGATTCTGTGAACGGAAATCAATTTGTGAGTAAGGACAAAATGCATTAATACCAGCAAGTGAAACTGTATAACCGCCTTTTCTTTCTTCAACAACCTTACCTTCTACAGGAACTTGACCAGCAAAGGCATCTGCCAAGGACTCGTGCAAAGCATCGCCAGACATTCTAAGAGTTAGAGAAATCTCACCACCGTCATCACTTACAAAGTAAGCTGTCACTTCATCGCCTTCCTGAACCTTCAACTCATCGTCTTTGATAAATTCAACTTTAGGAATGATGCCTTCACTCTTGCCGTTCAAGTCGATAAAAATACTATTTTCACCAATCATCGTAACGCGACCGGTTACTTTATCTCCAGTGTTATATTCCTGTTTCACAGAGTCTGCACTCTCCATAAGAGAAGCAAAGTCCACATCCATATCTACAAAATTCATTTCAGGAATATCGTCGTTACTCATTTATTGTCCTTTAAGCTAAAAAAATTTGTCCCTAACCTAACTCATGTTTGTAAGACCGCCACTCAATTTTAAAGCTTGCTTTTTTTAATTGAAGTAGACCGAAAACTCCGATTCAAAGAAATTGTGCTTCAAATAAGGTGGAGAAGCCATAAAAAGACAAATACGCCATGATGTTACACCTTGGCGTGTTGCAGAAAAACTTTGCTTGAAAAATGAAACCGTTAACAAAAGGAAATGTCTAAAAATACCATCCTGAAGATTAGTCGTATACATTCACAGAAATTCACTATGAAACAGCCCGTAACTTATCTTCCTCATGTGCCTTATTTAAATGTCTTCAACTGCTTCATTAAACAATAATATTCTCTCAGTAGACTCTATATAAGAAACATCCGACATGACTTTTTCGGTAACTTCATCATGTCTGGAATTGTAAAGTCTCTCGCCAAATAAAGCGCCCAATTTTTAACTAAGCCATCCACCTACTAAAATCACAAAAAAGAAGAAAAAAACATCCAAGGCTTCAGTATAATATGCATAGCCCATACAGCCTGCGAAACTCAGAAAACCGCCAATTAGCATACCGCCAAAGTAACCTTTATCCGGTAAGCCCTCAATACTTTCTATTGAATCCTGAAATAAACGACTACCAAATTTATGATTAAAATTTAAAGCCATAAATCGCTTATTGGCGCCATCAACATGCTTCATATCCCAACCAACAACCAGCTTGGCCTTTCCCGAAAACCCACTGTTTTGAAAGGTATATTCGTAAGCTCCATTACTCGCCTGAGTCGCCCCGATATCAAGATTCTTTTTATTGAACGACTCTTTATGTTGCGTCGTTATAGATTCATTGATTAGAGCTGCAAAAACTTTAGCTTCATCCAAGTCTATGATCGAGAGCTGAATACTTTTAGTAAAGCTCATGTCTGGAGTGATCATCCTTTTACTCTCTTACATATTGATTTCAAAACAATTATAAATAATCAGGATAATTCTTTCGAGAGAATCTACTTTAATCAACTAAATCTTAGAAATTATAAGCTGCCGTTCTGTACTAGTATTAAGTTTTAAGATATAAATAACAAGTTTTCTCTTAACCCTCAATCAGTTATGGCGTTTACTTCGCAGAGTAAAAAATATATATTCATATTCTGTTAATTTCGGTTACACAAAGTCTAAAAACGGCTTACAATAGTGGCTTAAACCGCAGGCCTGAAAATCTGCCTCCTGAAAACTTTTAAAAGACTTATTTGATTTATGAGCGATCCAATAAAACACGAATGCGGCATAGCAATGGTCCGACTGCTGAAGCCAATGGACTATTACTTAAAAAAATATGGCACTGCCCTCTATGGTATAAATAAGCTCTACCTCCTTATGGAGAAGCAGCATAACCGTGGCCAGGATGGTGTTGGTGTAGCCAACGTCAAGCTTGGCACAGCTCCAGGCACCAGATACATAAGCCGTGTCCGTTCAAATCAGCCCAACCCTATTAAAGATGTCTTTGCAAAAGTTAATTCCCGTTTTCAAAAAATTCAGGAGGAAGACCCGGAAAAACTACAAGACGTTGATTGGTTGCAAAAAAATGCAGCTTTCACTGGAGAAGTCTCACTGGGCCACTTGCGTTATGGAACTTTTGGCGGCAACACTATCGAGCGCTGTCACCCATTTTTAAGAGAAAATAACTGGCGCACTCGCTCACTTTTGGTTGCCGGCAACTTCAACTTAACAAATGTAGATGAACTTTTTGAAAAGCTCGTTTCACTGGGCCAGCACCCAAAAGAAATTGCCGATACTGTTACTGTTATGGAAAAAATCGGCCATTTCCTCGATGTCGAAAATGAAAAGCTTTTCCGTAGATTTAAAGATCACGGCTACTCAAATGCTGAAATCAGCGACAAAATCGCAGAAGAAATCAACATTGCTAAAGTATTAACTAAAGCCTCCGCTCGTTGGGATGGCGGGTATGCTATGGCTGGTATCATGGGTCACGGCGACGCTTTCGTCCTGCGCGACCCTAGCGGTATTCGCCCGGCATACTACTACCATGACGATGAAGTCGCGGTTATTACCTCTGAACGTCCGCCTATTCAAACAGCCCTGAATATCCCTGCTGCTAACATCAAGGAAATTCAACCGGGTCACGCAGTCATCATTAAGAAAAACGGTGAGATTTCGGAAAAGGAAATCATTAAGCCTAGAAGAAAGAAAGCCTGTTCATTTGAACGAATCTACTTCTCTCGTGGTTCAGATAAAGACATCTACGTTGAGCGTAAAAAGCTAGGTGAACTACTTTGCCCTTCAATCATGGAGTCTATCGATAACGATATCGAAAATTCTGTTTTCTCTTTTATTCCAAATACAGCCGAAACATGCTTCTTCGGCATGATGGAAGGTGTCAATAACCTTTTCAATGAAATGAAAAGAGACAAGGTTTTAGCACTCGGAGATCAACTCGATCAAAAATCTCTTGAAGATATTCTGAATATCCAGCCAAGACGTGAAAAGATTGCTATTAAAGATGCAAAGCTAAGAACTTTCATTACTGACGACACTAATCGCGACGACCTCGTAACACACGTTTACGACGTAACTTATGGTACAGTCAATGAAGGTGTCGATAACCTTATCGCTATCGACGACTCAATTGTCCGTGGAACAACTCTTAAGCAGAGTATCATCCGTATGTTGAATCGTTTAAAGCCAAAGAAAATCGTCATCGTTTCTTCTGCTCCACAGATACGCTACCCGGACTGCTATGGAATCGATATGGCCAAAATGGGTGATTTCATTGCCTTCAATGCCGCTATTGAACTTCTCAAAGAAACAGGTCAGGAAAAAGTCATCGACGAAGTTTACAAAAAGTGTAAAGCTCAAGAAAACCTCGTCAAAGAAGAAGTGAAAAACTTTGTTACTGAAATCTATGCGCCTTTCACAGACGAAGAAATTTCAAAGAAGATTTCTCAGCTAGTCACTCCACCAGATGTTAAGTGCGAAGTTGAAGTTATTTTCCAAAGCGTTGAAAATCTTCACAAGGCTTGTCCTGAAAGCGAAGGCGACTGGTACTTCACAGGTGATTACCCAACTCCTGGTGGTAACCGCGTTGTTAATCGCGCCTTTATCAACTACGTCGAAGGTCGCAACGTCAGAGCTTACTGAACTGCTTTAATAACTATTTTTGAGGCGCAGGAAACTGCGTCTTTTCTATGTATGGATAGCAAACTCGCCGCAGACATAATTATCAATTTTACAAGTTATAAAAATTACTTTTTGTGAATCCTCTAATCATTGTGTTAATCCTGTCTAAAAAAATTTTTCTCCTCGCTACTATTAAATCAAAACCCAATACCGAATAGCTACATAGACCGATGTCAGGATCAAGGTCACGATGGTAATCGGCAGACTGTACATCGAAAAAGTTTTGAAAGAGATATCCTGACCGCCCTTCTTCGCAATACTGATTGTACATAAATTCGCCGCTGCGCCAACCGCAGTAAGATTACCACCAAGACAAACTGCCAAAGCTAGAGCCCACCAGAGAGTTTCCTGCATTGCAGGTGAATCGACAAAAGCTCCATGCCTGGCCATAAAGGCTTGAATGATAATTACTATAGCGGCCGTAAATGAAACATTATTCATAATACCGGCACACAAACCGCAAACCCAGATCAAAGTTATGATTATCGCTAATGGATGCCAATCAGATATTAAATTTAAAAGGCTTCCCAATTCCTCCATCAAACCAGCGTGCTCTGCCCCCTTCACCAAAAGAAATAAACCGATAAAGAAAAATAAAGTGGACCACTCAATCTTTTCCAGAGCATGATCGATATCCTTACAGCAAAAGAGCAAAGCAGCTGTCGCACCACTCATAGCAATAACTGATGGCTCAAGATGTAAAGCTCCATGAGCAAGAAAACCAAGTAAAGTCAGGCACATTATAAAACCTGCTTTCTTGAGCATCACCGGTTCAACGATCGACGACTTCTCATCAAACTCCATAATCCTGGCGCGTTTCTCAACTGTGACCTGCATTTCATTTTTATAGTAAACCCACAAAAACAGACAGTACAAAATCAACAGAATTAAAATAAACGGCGCTAGGTTCACCATAAAGGCTCCAAATGACAGGCCGGCCTGAGATCCTATAATCAAGTTCGGAGGATCGCCGATTAAGGTCGCTGTACCACCTATGTTTGAAGCAATGGTTTCCGCCATTAAAAAGGGAATAGGAGGAACTTCTAATTCAGCAGTCACTACCAGAGTAACCGGAACTATAAGTAAAATTGTTGTCACATTATCGAGAAAAGCCGACAACACTGCTGTCGAGAAAACCAGTAAAATCAAAGTATATACTGGTGAACCTTTAGCCACTTTAGCTGACTTAATGGCCACATATTGAAAGAGGCCGGTTTCACTAAGAACATTCACCAAAACCATCATCCCCGCCAAAGTGAAGATAACATCAAAGTTGACATACCTCGCAAAGGAATCCAGAATTGGGCCTTCCCCAGAAGCTCCATGCGGTCCGGGAAGAATGAAAAATAACATGAGCATAGCACCCGCCAAAGCGGCACTTGTCTTATGAACTTTTTCAGAAGCAATTGCTATATATGTGACGACAAATATTGCCGTCCCGGCCCAAAACATACTACCCCCTTAGTAGTTTTTTCACTAACTCCAACTGCGATATGGTTCCAATCAATTTTTTACTTTCATCGACTATGTAGTAAGTCGTCACATGATCTTTGATAAAGCCGATCACCAACTGAACCGCAGGAAATCCTTGAGCACAGGTATGTGGCTTACGATCCAGGACTTCCTCTATCTTCCAATCATCCTCATGTGTCAACAAGCGTTCAAATGGTTCAAAAGAATGTAAAAAAGCATGGGTCTCCATCATCAGCATATAGTCTGGAACACCTAACTTTAACAGACATGATGTCCCCACAACCCCCAAAATGCCGCCTGTTGAATCCTGAATAGGAATTTCATCTATCTTTTGGCTTATCATAAGATCAATCGCCTCTCTCACAGATGCATCCGTCTGTAAAGACATGAACTCTTTATTCATAATGTCTTCAGCAGTCAAAGTATGCTTCACTTCAACCTTATCTCGATCCAGAAATTCGAGCAGTTTCTCTGGAGATTGGCATGCAGCGATCTCCTCTACCACACCCGGACAACTGAAGTAACTGTAAATAGAACGAAGAGCTAAAAGATATAAGTCTGAAGTACTCTTAGAAATCAAGCACATTATTATGACTTTACTGGGTTCTAGGTCGTCCTCCTGAAGCAGGATTCCTTCTTTATGAATACCAACTACTATGTAAAAGTCATTGATTAAAGAAGAACGGGTGTGCGGCACTGCAAAACCCATCTGGTAAGGCATATCGATCAACTTTTCATGATCGATAATCTCATTGTAGATATTTTCGGTATTGCCTATTTCCGGAACTTCACCTTTAAGGCGGGATAACAATTCCAAATAAACTTTGCGGCGATCCTGACCCTCAAGATCGCACAGTATTAACTCCGGCGTAAATAGGCTGGCTAAGTTCATCTTATGCTCCGCACAGTTTTTTTGAATCCCTGTACTTCAATATACACTTCACCCATGGAGAATAAAAATTTTAGGAGATGATTAACTTCGCAAAAGACTTCTGTTATTTGACTCTGAGCATACTTTTAAGCTGCTCAATAACTTTCTTTTCACTGCGATCGATCTTACTACCGAGTCCGAAAAAACCACCTGAAGCTTTTGCTATATTTGTCGCCAATTCAACGAGGATACCATTAAAACGTTGGGCTATTTCTTCGCTATATGTCTCTTTAACACATTCTGAGGATTCCAAAACAAGATCGTATAGTTTCTCTGGGGTTTCTTGTTTGGGAGTATACTCATCGATCAAATTTTTTACTGAATTTGGCAAAGCCTTAAATATCGCCCTAATCTGACTGGGCACTTGTTGTTTTCCCCCTATTTCACCAACACTATTGATAAATGACATAACTTCTTTGTTATCTATCTCGCCATCTGCAGCAGCAATTAATATAAAAATACCAACCGGGCCACTTAAGATGACTTCTGCTAATCGATCTGAGTCCAAGCTTTCATACTTTCCAGCCATAGCTCTCTGCCTGTTTTTAAATTCTACTTTAATAAACTTAAATTAATAAGCCACGCTATTCACTGTTACCGGTGGACCAATTAATCCAGATGGCCCAATGGCAAAGATTTGAATCTTATCAAAATTTCTGATTTGGCTGACATCCAGCCAACGATAGCTGCCTGGCAAAACCATTGTCTGTTGTCCTATCTGAATCAACCAACGACGGACTGAAATCGCATTTGTATGCCAACTAAGACGTCCTGCTCTCAAAGTAACATTTTTGGCAAATGTCGCATACTTATACCCTCCTAACGGTGGAACTAACGCTGGAGTTCTGTGGCGTGCTTTCAAAGTCGCCTGCATGCTGGGACTATCGTAAATTGATTTCATGTTGAAGTGAATAAATCCGCGTACATCGGGACGCTGCTCGATGACATTAATTTGTTCCACCAACTGCTTAGCGCCATCACTCCAGTCTTTCACCTTATAACAAGCTAAACCTGGGAAAACATCCTTTCTCTGCCAATTCTCTGAACGCCACCAATCAACTAAACGGGTAAAATTCTGCCCCACACTTTTGTTTGACCAATAAAGCTGTGGAGAAAGATAGTCCAACCATCCGTTATTTAACCATTTTTTACTGTCCGCGCTCAAAACTTCATAAACATCCAGCCCCTTAATGCCTTTAGGATTGTTAGGACGCCATATCCCAAATGGACTTATACCAAAACGTACAGGACGGCCTTGTTTTTTAATCGATAGATGGAGATCCCGGACAAAGATATTTATATTATTTCGGCGCCAGTCTTTGTGTGTGAGTGTTCCACCACGCTGTTTGTACGCAGTGTAAGTTCTCCAGTCAGGAAATTCACCATTTGCAGAGTATTCTGGGTAAGGGTAAAAATAATCATCCAGGTGTATGCCATCGACATCATACCTTTTCAATACATCCAGAATAACAGCCTTAGAAAAATCACGGGCTTCTTTAATTCCCGGATCAAGCCATCTGTAACCCTTCTTCAATTGATGAGCCCATTGCGGCCTACGGACATTTATACTCAAAGGGGACGATTTACTCTTCATTGCCGGGTGCTTTACGCGAAACGGGTTAAACCAAGCATGTAACTCTAAACCTCGCTTATGAGCTTCTGTAATCCAGAACTGTAGAGGGTCGTAACCCGGATCTCTTCCTTCTTCGCCAGTTAGATAGTAGCTCCATGGCTCAAGAGAGGATTTATAAAAGGCATCGCCATGGGGGCGAACTTGGAAAATAACAGCATTTAAGTTGAGTTCGACGGCTTTATCGAGGAAGGCTATAGCCTCTTTCATTTGCTGGGCGACAGGTAGTCCCGGCTTGGACGGCCAATCCATATTTTTAACAGTAGCTACCCACACCGCGCGGAATTGACTTTGAGGAAGTCTAGCCGTTCGATTATAGACCTTTTGTGCGTCTGTTTCAGGTAAGGAATTTGAAGTATTTTCTTCTTCTCCCTGGCACGAAACACAAAGAGAAATTAGGCACAAAAGATTCAGTAAAATTTTCATAAAAGCTCCCATTTAGAAAGGGAATCAATCAGTGATTCCCTTTCTCTCATTATCTTATAGGGAAAGCTCTAAAATTACAGCTGATCTACAACTGAAGATGCATTTCCGACGTAAGATCCTGGAGTCATCTCAAGAAGACGCTGTTTGTCGGCACCTTCAAGATCAAGAGTTTCAATGAAAGTACGGATAGTTTCTTTGCTCATATCCTGACCACGAGTAAGATCTTTCAACTTCTCGTATGGCTTTTCGATGCCAGCTTTTCTCATAACTGTCTGGATTGGCTCAGCAAGAACCTCCCATGAGTTATCAAGATCTTCTGCAAGACGGTGTTTATTAAGAAGAAGCTTAGAAAAACCTTTCAGAGTTGAACGGTAAGCGATAAGAGAATAACCAAAACCAACACCCATGTTTCTTAGAACTGTAGAGTCAGTCAAATCACGCTGAAGACGGCTGATAGGAAGTTTACTCGCAAGATGCTGGAAGATCGCATTTGCCAAACCCAGGTTACCTTCAGAGTTCTCAAAGTCAATTGGGTTAACTTTGTGAGGCATAGTGGAAGAACCGACTTCACCTTTGATAGTCTTCTGGCCGAAGTAACCCATTGAGATATAAGTCCAGATGTCGCGATCAAGGTCGATAAGAATAGTATTCCAACGAGCTATAGCATCGAAAAGCTCAGCCATGTAATCGTGGGGCTCGATCTGAATTGTGAAATTGTTCTGAGTCAGACCAAGGCGACCTTCGATCACACCTTTTGAAAATGCCTTCCAGTCAACATCCGGATAAGCTGAAATGTGAGCATTATAGTTACCTACAGCACCATTCATTTTGCCGAGGTACTCGATAGAATCTATAGCTTTAGACTGACGCTCTAAGCGGTTAGCAAAGACTGCCAGCTCTTTACCGATTGTAGTCGGAGAAGCTGTCTGACCATGAGTTCTAGAAAGCATAGAGTCATTTTTGAACTCTTCAGAGAAAGCTTTTAGCTGATCGATGATGTCTTTTTGAACAGTCTTAGTGAAAGCAACACCTTCTCTAAGCATTAAGCCGTGAGAAGTGTTGTTGATGTCTTCAGAAGTGCATGCGAAGTGAATGAACTCAGAAACATCTTCTAAAGAAGTTCCTTCGATCTTGTTCTTCAGATAGTACTCAACAGCTTTTACATCGTGATTAGTAGTTCTTTCGATGTCCTTAACTTTCTGAGCTTCGTTGACATCAAAATCAGTTGCGATTTTTTCAAGTATAGCAACTTCTTCAGCTGATAGAGCTCGCGCTTCAGGAATACCGGCTTCTTCACAAAGGGCAATAAGCCACTGAATTTCAACATAAACACGGTACTTAACAAGGGCATATTCTGAGAAAAATTCTTTTAGCTCCGTAATCTTGGAGTCATAACGTCCGTCAATCGGAGTAAGTGCATCAATTGTCGACATTTACCTGTCTCTCCTGGTGGTATTTCCATTTCTTAAAGTCCCCTATTCTACCCCACCCTGAGACAGATTCAACGCCGCTAAAACTGAAAGTTCATCATCGCTTATTGCAGAGAAAAAATCGGACTTATTTGCGCTCACTTACCTTATGAATTTTTATATCCTCAAGCATTGATTCAGCAATGCCTTTTTTCAAAACCTCAACTGCCTTTTGCAACTGCCTGTCAATTCCGGACTCCAATTCACCCGGGTGTGGCCAAAGCACTATATCCGGCATAGCGCTTTTCATTTCCATATACTCGCCATCACTCAAAGCGTACCAACCTCTGAATGGCAGGCGCATACGACCATGATGCAACACTTCTTTATAAAAAGCCGAGATCACACGGCCGGCAGCCTGAACACCAACAACCTTGCCCCGCTTGAGAGTTTTAACTGCATGTGAAAAGATCTCTGCATTACTAAAACTGAACTGGTGACACACCACTACAATTGGATAGCTCCAGTTCAGATAAGTCATCCGTGACTATGGCTGACCTTGCTCCACACCACGGACAACTGTAACGGCATGCTGTGGCTGACAGAGTATGATCAACAAGTGATCTACAGTAGAACCACCTCCATTATCCCTCATATCGATGATTAAACCCTTATGGTCCCAACCTTCTCTAAATAACTCTCCAGTAAATGTCTTAAAGTGAGACTACTTCATTTTTGCTACATGAACATAGCCAATTTCGTTATCGCTCAAGGCATGATAACACTTGCGATTACTTTCCAGCCATTCATTATAAATTAACTCGCGTATTTCGGCATAATTATGAGGTCTTAGGTTCAGCTCACGAATCTCTCCCTTGATGCTTTGACCCGTTACACGAATATCGTTCTCAATCTTGCCATTTAAATATACCATTAAATCGACATTTGGTTTTATTATCTGATTGTCGATGTGAGTGATAATTTCACCAAGCTCTAAAAGTGACTTGCTTTGACTCGCACTGCTACCTTCGATAACATCATTAATTTTCAATCCCTCGCCAGAGTAAGAAGTATCGAATTTTACTCCAAGGTGGGCTGTATAAACAACATCTACTGAATACTCGATTTGCTTGACTAAAAGTTTATAACCAGTATGTGAAGCATTCAACTCACCCTAAGCATCGACATAATTTTTTCAATTGCCGGCTCATTGATAGCGTCAATTGCAGCTGCTTTATACTTTTGACGAATCGCTTCCCAGTTCCTGTTATTGTGAACAGGGTCATAAAAGCGGTCGCGCATGATGCGCAATGCATGGCGAAAAACCAACTTGCAGAGTTCTGAAAATTTTCTTTCCTGTAAAATAGAACAAGAAAGCTTATCAACTTTGCCTTTTACAAAATGGACTGGTTTACCTTCATGAGTTCCAAGATAGCCTTCTTCTCCAAGATACTTTTGAACAACTACTTTACTCTTACTCAGCTTTCTTGACTCATTACTAAATAGCACACCAAGGGTGTAGGTATCGACACTCATATTAAAAGGATTTTCTTACTTTCTGCTGTCCAAAAAAGATTGGTTGCAGAGGCATCCAGCTTCAACATCTTTATGCGGCTGTGAATATCTTCAAAATCGTACTCTTCGTGAAATTCACTGACCTTCAACTTTACAGGCTTGAGCTTTTTGCGGTTCTCATTCATTTTATCCAGAGCCTGTTTAAGAGTTCTGTCCCTCTTCGTCAGTTCGCTGTCCTGAGCTGTCAAAATCACATAACAAAAGTATTGCTCCCCCAAACGCTTAGCTTTAAAAGCAAGCATTTTTCCATCCGGAGAAAAAACCGACAGATCATCAAATTCATAATGCTTCGAAATATTTACGGCGTTCCCCTGCCCATCTGCACGTCTAATCCAGATATCGCGATTTTAGTGAGCATCCTCTACCGAATATGCAATCCATTTACTATTTGGCGACCAACTGTATTCCGGAAAATTCCAGTATTCAAAAAGCACCCGTTCCTGGCGTGTTTTCAAATCAAATAAGCACAAGGTTCCGCGTTCTTTGCGATAACTTAAAGTCTTGTAATCTGGGCTGAACTTGAGCTGGATGAAAAGTAACCTTCTTAGCCTCGCCGCCAGATGAGCTGACCTTCCTAAGTTCCCCGGCCTAATTGTAAATATTCTCTTTGCCATCGGACGTTAATGTTGCCGAATCAGCCATTTTGACTTCGTAATTGGCCCATAAGTGTTATGTAGTAAAAAAGAAAAATGTGAGAAGACAACGCATGCGCACCTACCCTTAAATTAGCTAATGATCAATCCTTGTTAAAGAATATATGCATTTTGATTTACTTCTGAAAACTTCAAGAGTCGCAAATATATGAGCTAAACCGTAAAGAGTTTGTTAATCTGAGCGAAATAAAAAGTATGAAGTTGTTTAAAGTAATCATTCATATAAACTCTCTCATCCAAGAGATTTTAGGAAAATACTTTTATAAAATGTTTTCAAAGAAACTTAAATTATCACGGGGCCCATATATGAAACTCTTCTACCTAACTGCAATAACTCTCTTTTTAACCTCTTGCTCACAAGTTTACTATTCTACCTGGGAAATGCTTGGGAAGGAAAAGCGTCACCTTCTTATTGGCCATGTTGAGGACTTCAGTGAAGAACAAGCCGAGACTGCCGAAGTTTTTGAATCAGTCGTCGAGCGCATCCAATCTGAGTATTCATTGGATGGCGGAGAACTGGAAACTACTTATAAAAAAATCAAAGCAGATTACGACGAGTGCGAAGGCCGCCACAAAGATTTATTGGCCAGAATCGATAAGGTCGACTCAATTGCTGAAGATCTTTTTGAAGAGTGGGTCAGTGAAATTTCTGAAATTTCAAACGCTAAACTACGTCAACAAAGCCAATCCTCTCAGAAAGAGTCCCATACAAAGTTTCAGCGTCTCAGCCAGGCCATGCATAAATCAGCTACCAAGATTCCACCCATTCTCACAAAACTAAAAGACAACATGCTTTTCCTTAAACACAACCTCAACGCCAAAGCTGTTGGCTCGCTTGGCAAAGAAATGGCCAGCATTCAGGAAGACATTCAGATTCTTATCAAAGATATGAAAGCGTCCATCTCTGAAGCAGAGGCGTTCATTAAGAGTTTTAAGTAGTTTCCTGGGACAGCCACAATCTTTGCGGTAGAAAAATCAATCCTGCTAAAATTCCACTCGCGTATAAGGACTCGAAATATACTGTTTATGGCTCTGCCCATTTACCTTGATCGATTTACCATGGTTTGAAAAAATATCGATAGTTTCAGCTCCTTGTTTCAGAGCTATTTTAACTATCCATGACTTGCCATCGAACTTCATTATAGCGGTATTTTCTTTAGGAAATAGTTCTTTTATATAATCATGGCTGCCATCTGGCCCACGGTCGAACATCCAGTAAATACGACCATCTTTGGCAACTGAACCTTTCGGAAAAGTCACTTTCACTAAAAGGTTTTGACCTAGCATTTCAGTGCTAATCGATGGCGCTTGTAATAGATCCCCGCGCTTCCCAAAGAAATGATTTAAAAGAAAGGCACTTTTGTTTTGTTCGTCTTTTTCAAAAGCTCTTCCGCCTTTGATTCCGTGACCCGAGTTTACTCTTAAATAAATGGGAATTTGTGGATAATGCTTACCCGTGTATGGCACATCAAATGCCACGAAATCGTGCGTTCCCGGATGAAAGTACAAATCGACTTTTCTCTTTTCGAGTTGCTCAAGATTCTTAGAGATAAACACATAATCTTCCACCTTTCTAGAAAGAGCTTTCACATCTTCCCAACTGTTCCCTGCCTCCATAGCAAAGTAGTTATAATTAGGCCCAAATGTCCCACCTAGAAAAGTATGCTTTTTCTTTAATTTTTTGCCTGCCTCATACTTCTTCAACTCATCCCAGGCAGCATCATCACACAGCCTCAAAGGTGACTCACTTATGGGTGAAACTGTCGCATGCAAGGCGGTAATTCTCGTATCGTGAATAATTGAAACTGATGGCGAAGCACCATTTTTAGAACCTCCACCCGCAGCCACCTTACCTTTTTCAAAGTACTCTTTTTCAGCATAGGCTGCAGTAACAGCTCTCATAAGACTCGCCGGCCAGCCCCAGTACTGAATAGAATGTTGAGTATATAGTGATTTGTAAAACTTCTGATGAATTTCACCCCAAAGCCGTTTTTCTCCCCAAGAACTGAGAACCTGAACAATAGTTTGAACCAAGCCAACTCCACCTTGAAGTAACTCGGCATCGACACCACGCGGTCGATAATCTTTCTCTATTCCCTTTAAATTATTACCTCCGGTTAAGTGAAAACCTTTCGCTTTGCCATTCGCCGGAACCACAAAACGAACGGGAACGCGATACTCTTTCCCCTGCCAGAACTCCCCTACTTTTATAGTGACATACTTCTGACGAGTTGGCACTTTTCCTTCTACAAGGTGCCAATCCTGAATAACTTTTACATCCAGAGTTGAGGGATCCTCAATCTCTTTCATATTAAATAAAGGACTTTCTGGGCGTTGAGCCATAAGGCTGCCAGCAAAGAGGAAAAATATAAGCAGTTGCTTAAGCATTGGTCATCTCCATACATACACGATTCAGAATTTCGAAACCAAAGAAATTGATTAGTTCCCATAATTCATCTACTTGCCTGATTCTATTCAATTTCTACGACGACTCCCCCTATCTTCTTAATTCACTTCAAAGGAATTAATTCTAGTTTTTTAATGTTAAGGTTTTTCTCATCCATTGTTGATACCGCCAAAATTTTCACATGGAGCTTTTAGTGAACAGCCTTTTCAAATTATTATATTTTGTATTCTTGCCCTGCTTTACCTGCCAGCACTAGACAAACCGAACATCATTGTTATCATGGCCGACGACCTTGGAGTCGGCGATGTCAGTTTTACCGGTGGCAATATTTCAACACCACATCTGGATAAGCTGGTGCATGCGGAATGATTTTTTTCAGACTTTCAGTCTAGTGGTGTCGTCTGCACTCCAACAATAGCCGCTTTTTTGACAGGTAGATACCAACAAAGAAGTGGTGTGACGGATATTCTGAATGATCACCTGACAAAGCTTAAAGGAGGTCGTAAGAATCACGGTATTCCAAAAGGTTTTTATACTGTAACAGATGCCCTAAAATCTACTGGTTACCGCTCTGATGTATTTGACAAATGGCATGTCGGGTATGAAGATGGCAGTCGCCCCTGTAGCAGGGTTTTGATGAGTTTGTCGGTAACCTGGGAGGGTTGCATTCATTTCTTCACGCAGATTCACCCGCGCTCAAAGTATGTCGATTGTTGGTCAGGTGACGAGTAGAAAAAAGAAAAAGGTTATACAACACACCTGATTACGAAACATTCTCTAAACTTCATTGAGAAAATAAAGATCGTCCCTTTTTTATTTATGTCTCACACACAGCGCCTCACACTCCTCTTCAAGGACCTGATTCCAAGGGTAAAAAATAAACTAAGGAAGAAGCCTATCCGCAAATGATTCAAGAAATAGATCACGATGCCGGTAAAACTGTTGACAAACTGGAGGTGCATAACTTGCTAAATAATACTTTAATAGTTTTTGCTGCGGATAACGGTCACAGTAAACATTCTCCAGGAAGTGCCGGAGTCTACCGCGATAAGAAGGGTAAAAACTATAAAGGCGGCAACCGTGCCCCGATCTTTTTCAACTGGCCAGGTAAAATCCCGGCAGGGACTACTTCTGATGCCCTGACTTTGACACTTGACCTCATGCCGACATTCATCGACTTTTGCGGCGCTGAAATTCCTGCCGAAATTCAGTTAGATGGCAGCTCCATGAAAGACCACTTAATATGCCAATCTACATTTCAGGAAAGAGACATCTTCTGGAAAGGCAATGGCGGTAATGCTTTAAGGTCTAAAAATTGGAAACTAATCCACAACCTAAAATCAGACAAAGTAGAACTTTACGATCTGCATAAAGATATTTCCGAAAGCCAAAACCTTGCTGAATCTCATCCTGAAAAAGTTCAGAAACTTTTAAAGAAATTTAAGCGTTGGCAAGAGTCTCTTTAATCTGCATGCTTGGTTAACTCATTTGTCTGAATAGAGTTGAACTTGCGACTCTAAATAGAGCCTTCAGTCATCATGAAATTTGGGTTCCCCGCGTGCCAGGCATGGGCTTCGTTTTGACCCCAGCCCTGCCACCAGATCCGGAACATTTCAGTTCGATGAACTGAGTTGAGGCGGTTAACCGTATGCTACTGTTCTGTAGCCAGTATGGTATCCGTCTCGACTTCATCAAATCTGGTCGGGTTTTCAGAATCCCAGCGCGAGGGATCATTTGTCACTCGAATACTGGTTCCCAGAATCAGTGAATAACTTCTCGTTGGGTTGTTATTTATAAGCACTACTTTATCTGAGGGACAAGCATAAACTTCAGTAGCATTAATGTAATGCCGCAGAGAGCAGGCTATTGTACTTTTTACCACTGTAAACTGAAGTGACAATCTTACCATCATTCTCAGATGCAAAGACATGAACTCCTACATACATTTGTTTTTTATTACTCTTGCAAACGACTTTCTTCGGCGACTCCCTTTCCTTCTCTAAAGAAGGGTTACCAATATACCGATAATGGCTATGACAACCATCATTTCAAGTGAAGTAAATATTTTTCATAATAAACACACCAATAGTCAACTTTTAACTTGAATACTCACCTTTTGAGAAGAAATGACACAATGCACCAAAAAATTAAGCTCTTTGAGCGTTTAACTTAAAGGGCTCAATAGTTTGTAGGTACGTGTATATTAAGAGAATATTATTAAGAGTAATATTCAACGTTTGCTATCTAAGCTCAAATTCACTACTTTACCTATGAACTCTCAGCATTGAATATTATACTTTTATGAAAAATACATTTGAAAGATATGGTCGTCCGGGCGATGAAAAAGCTCTGCTTCCCGGCATGTCGATTCTTAGCCAAAGAAGTCTCTCAAAGTCATTAAATAACTTTTTCCTGCAACATATGTCTGATTAGATTCAAGTGACATATACTATCGATGGAACTATTGACTTTAACCTGGATGGTTGTGTTTATTCCATAAAAGCTGGTGACATCATTATTAATAAACCTCGGCAGGTCTTTGGAACCTTAAATGAAACATTTCCTAAGAGTAAGTCTGCTTTATTCAAAGTTTATCTGGAAGAGCAGCTGACCGGTTGGGATCTTGAAGAGCGAGAAAGCATCTAGTCCTCTATTCAAAACTTAAAATCCCCCACCTTAGTGTAGGTAAAGGTTTTAATAAAAAGTTCCAAAAAATAATACAGGAACACCGCACCCCTCATAAGTTTAGTCGACTTAAGCGCCGCAGTCTTTTTCAACAGATGTTAATTAACATTTTTGAAGCACACCACCTTCTATCTGAATCTTTTAAAATGAGTTCCAGCATTTCAAATGATCTACTCTCTACAGTCAATAAATTCGTATCTGAGAATCTCCACAGAAAGATTTACTCTGGAGAAATGGCCGAAGTAGCCGGCCTGTCTGAATCTCACTTTCTTTACTTGTTTTAAACTGACTACAAAACCAACTCTGTCGACTTTATTTTAAGAAAGAGAATTGAAAAATCAAAGGAGCTTTTGAGATCATCGCAGGCTATAACTTTTATTGCCCATTAACTGGCTTTTTCTTCAAGTCAATACTTCTTTGATTCATTTAAAAAAATGACAGGCATTCGTCCCAAAGAGTACCGCAAAGCATTAAAGGAAATATCTGGTGACTCCCACAAAATATTCGGGGACCAGGAAATCTCAGATTTCATGCTTTCTTTTCATGATTAGAGCAGGCTTTTATCTGACTTGAGGGAATGAAGTGTGTAAAGGTCATTTAAAACCATTTCCAAAGTAGAAATCTTAACCTGACAAAGTGAACGCGTTTTAGAGTCCTCATACTTTTCATGCACTTCTTTAAAATAGGATATACGCTTTTTGATAACCTCAGTTATAGAATCTGCATCTGATATATTGAAATTCATAAAACCTCCTTGGCGATTGTTCACTTATATCTAAGTACGCATAAAGTGGTCATTGTTACGCAACTTCTAAAAAATAATCAGACTTTTTATACAAATATAAAAAGAACGAAAGAGACATTTTTTTTCGTGCTTTTGGAGATTGTCGTGGATTCTAAATACTACTTACTTTAAATAGCCATTTGCCTTAAGGAAAGCATCCATTTTAACAATGATTTCTTTGTAGTATTTACCGCCTTCCTTGTTGAGGTTAAAAAAACCATGGGTCGCACCTTCCCAGACATGAAGTTCAGATAATTTACCTATACCTTTAATTTTGGCATCCCATGCTTCTCCAGTAGAAATAGGAATGAGTTTGTCTTTAGAACCAAGGAAGAAAATGCTGGCTGGAGTTTCCTTTGTAACATTGTGCATTGGCGAGAAATCCTGCCAATAATCTTTCACTCGTTCAAAACCATAACCATTCTGACCATTGTCAAGAACCGGGTTGCAGAGAACCAAAAGGTTCGGCCAGGAGCTGATTGATTTATCTTCACTGTCCTCTTCAAATTTTGTAGAAGTCGCAGTGGATGCCGCAACATGCCCACCAGCGGAACCGCCGCCTGCGGCAATCATATCCGGGTTTATGCCGTACTTAGCTGCGTTAGCTCTGACCCAGCGAATCGCTGACTTACCATCTTTAACGCACTCAGAAGGGATAACTCCATGGCTCTTTTTCGTGCGATACTGAGCGGAAACAGCAACCATCCCTTGATCAGCTAGATGGCGGCAGAAAGGATAAAACTGGGAAGGAGAACCACCATTCCAGCCTCCTCCAAAAAAGAACACTATGGCTGGACGCTTCTTACCATCATTTTTCTGATGCCCCTTCGGAAGGAAATAATGTAGTTTCAATTGACCATTATCAGTCTTTTTGTAGTCAACTGACTCATCCGGCTTAAAGCCCTTTTTTTCCAAAGCTGAAACCGAATTAAGTACAAAACAACACACCACTAAGAATAATATTCTTAACATCCAAAACTTCCTAAATAATTGACACATATACGTCTAATAGTAACGCTTAGTAAGCTTTTGTTATGACTTCACAGAAATAATTATCTAAAAATTTCGTCTATCACTCAAATTGAATTATATTATATCAATTAGGACTCAATTAGTTTCACAACGAAACTATTATTCGTTTGGGAGGTAGATATGTATAAGGATTCATGGGATAACCCAATGGGGACAGATGGTTTTGAATTTGTAGAATTCGCTACACCGGATCCCACCGAAATGGCCAAGCTATTTAAAAATATGGGCTTTACTCATATAGCCAATCACAAATCTAAAAACGTGAAGCTTTACAGACAGGGAAACATAAATTTCATACTAAATGCCGAACCGGCAAGTTATGCGGAAGAGTTTCACAGGGTTCACGGTCCTTCTGCATGTGCCCTGGGCTTTAGAGTCAAAAACGCTTTCGAAGCTTACAACAAAGCTCTGAAACTGGGCGCTGAGCGACATGAATCCAACCCCGGCTTTATGGAACTGAACCTTCCTGGAGTTGTAGGAGTAGGCGGTGCGATTCTATACTTTATAAATCGCTATGGAGAAAACAATATCTATGAAGTTGATTTTGATTTCCTGGCGGAAGCAGACTTAAAGAAAAATGATCTTGGCCTGCATACTATAGACCATGTCACCCACAATGTTTTTCAAGGAGGCATGGACCGCTGGGCCGGCTTTTACGAAAACCTGTTTAACTTTAAAGAAATACGCTACTTTAACATCAGAGGCTCAATGACCGGTCTTTACAGTCGAGCCATGACCAGCCCGGATGGCAACATTCGCATTCCCATCAACGAATCTGCAGACGATAAATCACAAATCGCCGAGTTCCTCAAAGAATACAACGGCAGTGGCATTCAGCACATAGCTTTAGCCACAAATGATATTTACCAAACAGTAAAAAAACTAAAAGAAAATGGCAATAATTTCCTCGATACACCAGACACCTACTACCGCATGATTGACAAACGCCTTCCTGATCATGGGGAAGATATTCAAGAGCTGCAGGATTTGCGCATTTTAATCGATGGTGATCCGCAAAATGATCAAGGATTATTACTACAAATTTTTACCAACACTTGTATTGGCCCCATATTTTTTGAGATAATACAACGTAAAGGCAATGAAGGGTTTGGCGAAGGAAACTTTCAGGCCCTGTTTGAATCCATCGAACAAGATCAAATTGAACGAGGTGTTGTGTGAGTCGAAAGCCTATTAACTTTCCCAGACAACAGGGAATCATTTCACGTCAGGCTCATGCCGACTTTCCCAAGGAAGGCATCTATGAGCGAGAAGCCGGTCGTGAAGGTTTTTTTGGACCAGCGACACACTTCCATCATACACACCCACCTACAGGCTGGATAGATTGGGAAGGCCCCTTAAAGCCAAGAGCTTTTTACCTGAATAATCTTGAACAAAATATGCGCTGCCCCTTTTCTGCTCCGGCATTTATGAAAAATGCTCACACTGAACTGCGCTTCTGGGAAGTCGGCAGTGAGACTCAAAACCTATACCGCAATGCCGATGGCGACTGGCTACTTTTTATTCATGAAGGAGAAGGTGACTTCTTCTGTGATTATGGTCATCTAGAAATTCGCGAAGGCGATTACATCCTGGTGCCACGCAACTGTATGTTTAGAATAGAGACTTCTGAAACGATGAAAGTCTATATGATCGAAGCCACAAATGACTCCTTCCAATTGCCCGATAAAGGTATGGTTGGCCGTCATGCAATCTTTGATCCGGCCATGTTGGACTCTCCGGCTCTGGATGCAGCTTTCGAAAATCAGAAAAATGAAAATAAAACTAAAGTCATCGTTAAACGCCGCGATAAAACTTCGGTCATTACCTATCCTTTTAATCCTCTTGATACTATTGGCTGGCATGGCGACCTGTGTGTAGTACGCATCAATTGGCGAGATATTCGCCCTCTCATGAGTCACCGCTACCACTTACCGCCATCGGCACATACAACATTTGTCGCAAATCGTTTTGTTGTTTGCACATTTACACCAAGGCCGATTGAAACAGATGAAGGAGCTTTAAAAGTGCCCTTCTTCCATAATAACGATGACTTCGATGAAGTTCTTTTTTACCATAAAGGAAACTTCTTCAGCCGCGATAACATAGAAGCTGGAATGATCAGTTATCACCCATCCGGCTTCACCCATGGGCCACACCCCAAAGCCCTGAAGAAGAGTATGGAAGATCCAATAAAATTTACCGATGAAGTCGCCGTCATGGTCGACACCAGAGATGAACTTATCTGCCAGGATTGTCTGGGCGCAGTCGAATGGGCCGACTACTACATGAGCTGGCAGGAGAAAAAGGAGTGAGGAATGAAACTGGCAACATTAAAAAATGGCACCCGCGATGGTCAACTGATCATCGTTAGTAAAGATCTAAGCCGCGGAACCAAGGTTCCGGAAATTTGCATGACCATGCAGCATGCTATGGATAACTGGGAAGAGATCCGACCCAAGCTTGAGAAAGTTTATACAAAGCTCAATGACCACACTGTCGAAGAAATTTTTAACCTGGAACCAAAAGATCTTGAAGCACCCCTGCCAAGAGCTTACCAATGGGCCGATGGCAGTGCCTACGTCACTCATGTCGAACTTGTCCGTAAAGCTCGAGGAGCCGAACTGCCTGACAGCTTCTGGCACGATCCACTTATGTATCAGGGTGGCTCTGACAGTTTCATAGGACCATGCGATGCCATTCTGGCGGAATCGGAAGATTTCGGGGTCGACTTTGAAGCGGAAATTGTAGTGATTACCGATGATGTCCCAATGGGGCGCGATGTCGAAGGAGCCGGCCACCACATACAATTAGTAGGACTTATAAATGACGTTTCATTTAGAAACCTCATTCCAAATGAGATTGCTAAATTCTTTGGTTTCTTTCACAGTAAGCCAGCCTGTTCTTTCGCTCCTGTCTTTGTAACTCTTGATGAACTGGGCGATAATTGGCGAGATAACAAACTGCACTTGCCACTCATCTCGACTTACAATGGCGATGTCTTTGGTAAGCCAAATGCCGGTGTTGATATGACCTTTGATTTTGCTCAGCTGATTTCCCACGCGGCAAAAACCAGAAAACTGGGAGCCGGTACTATTATTGGTTCGGGAACTGTCGCCAACAAAGATCCAGAAAGCGGTTCCTCCTGTATTGCCGAAAAACGGATGCGGGAAAAGCTGGATTGCGGCGAAATGAAAACTCCTTTTATGGTGGTTGGCGACCGTATAAAAATCGAAATGCTCGATGAACAGGGAAAATCCATCTTCGGTGCAATTAACCAGATTGTTCAGCCTTACGTCAATCTTGTCAGCTATGAGCACGACGAAGAATAATGCTTGAGTTATTTGACTACTATCGTTCTTCCGCCAGTTACCGGATTCGCATAGCACTTCTGTATAAAGGTCTGGACTGCCAATTGACTCAGGTTCACCTGGTTGAAGATGGAGGTCAACACCTACTCGAAGACTTCACTCAAAAAAACAGTCAGCAACTGGTACCGCTTTTGAGAGATGGTGAGAACTACATCAATCAATCGATGGCAATGTTAGAGTATCTCGAAGAGAAATTTCCGGATAGGCCTTTGCTGCCGAAATATTCATTAAAGAAAGCTCAAGTCAGAGCTTTTGCCATGGAAGTCGCCTGTGAGATTCATCCACTAAATAACCTTCGTGTTCTAAAGTACATAAAGAATGATTTTGCGTTAAGCGATAAGGAAAAAATGCAGTGGTACTTTCATTGGTTACACAAAGGTTTCACTTCACTCACTGCAAAATTAGGCGACGGCCCATTTTGCTTTGGGGAAACCCCTACTTTTGCTGATCTCTTTCTCATACCACAGATCTACAATGCCTGCCGCTTTGAATTCGACATGAGTCCATTCCCTGAGCTTTTAGCAATAAATGACCATTGTTTAAAGCAGGAATATTTCATAAAAGCCAGTCCAGAGGAAAGGTTGAAAGATCTAGTAGATTCGCAACCCTATGCGGGATAAATATTTTCGGCGCTACATTATTAAAAATTCCAAGCTGATGCTCGGGGTTCCAGAAAAAATTTAACATTCCGCATCCGTATTTTGAAATTTACCCGGAAAATCTTATGCTACAAAATTCAGTCACATAACATTTCTATGAAAATCATTCACTATCATGTAAATTCTGTATAAAATTTATTCGAACAAAGAGCTTAAAAAGACTGTATTATTTTTTTACAGATATTTCTAAATTCGGGAAATTTTTGCGGGCATTTTGAAGTTGGGATTCATCGACAAAAAGCTCCTTTAAGTAGCGCAACACTTTGAAGCCTTCAAAGTACTTAATCCTGGTAAATGACACATCTATTTCCTCAAGTGCAGGAAGACCATTAAACTGTCTTGCATCATTAAAACTCGTATGGCTGACATTTATCTTTTTAAGACTCTTTATCTTTAATGCACCAGCACCTAACATCCCAGTTCCTGAGATATTCAGTTCGCGCAAGTTTTCGCAGCTATTTAAGCCTGTTTCATAGATCAAACCTGAATGAGCCAGATTAATTTTAACTGGATTCAAATAATGAATCGGATCGACAGACTTTACTGCCAGCGATTTTTTAAAGGTTACAGAAAGACCACTTTTCTCCTTATCAAAAGATACTTCTGGGAAAAATCGCATACCTACATGTCTTTCACGCAATGACCAAAGGTAGAGCGTATATTTCAAATCATCACTTTTGACCTCCTTTAGACGCTTATCTAAAAAGTAGATCATAAAATGGCGCCCCAGTAGTTTTTTTGTTTCCCCTAAATGGTCAACTGTCGCTTCACTTGATAAGCCTTTGAGCTTTTGAATTAATTGGACAGCATAATCATTTTTCAGTTCTCTAAATAAATTTTCTGACGCCTGCCAATCAGAGTAAATAAGTTTCAGCTTTGCTTCAAATTCGCGTACTTTCTTCGATTCAGGATTTAATTGCCTAGCCAACTTGAAGGCAGCTTCACTTTCCTGATATAAATGATACACCAGTTTCTGCCTGGCAATAACCAAATGATTCTCAGCTGACTGGTGCTTCAGTTTTATGCTTCGTTGTTGCTCAAACTGCAATTCACTAAACAGCTTTTCCGTTTTATGCTTTGCATTATAAGCCGCTTCTTTTTCGTTCAATGCAATCTTGCGACTCTCTGATATCCGCTTAAAAGAAACCGATATGATCAACACCAATAAAATGAGTGAAGTTGCCAGTAAATGACAAAAACTCTGATTTCGCTGATAAACTAACTTGAGCTGACGTAGCAACCCGGCATTTTCTGCTTTTGTCGCAAAGCCTTGTGTGTAGCGATTTAAGTCAGACACCAATTCCTGCATATTGCCGTAACGGTCATCAATCGATTTCTCTAAAGCTTTGCGACAGATCGCTACTAATCCCTCAGGCTGTTCTTCTGTAAAAATAAGTCCTGATTTTTCTGGTGGAGCCCCTGTCATTATTTCATAAAGCATGGCTCCTAGTGAGTAAATATCATTCGCTGCCTGCGGTTTGGATTCCGAGTATCTTTCCGGAGCGATATAACCGGGAGTTCCACTTAATGTTTTTAAATTTGTCGGCTTCCTGTAGAGAAGAATTTTTTGTAAATCCTTATCCAGGTAAGATTCATCGGCATCATCAATCTCATAGTTCAACTCGGCAATACCCCAGTCGCCAACCAGAACTTCGCCATATTGACCAATGCGAATATTGGAAGGTTTTAAATCCAAGTGAATCACACCCCGCGAATGCGCATAGTTTACGGCATCGCAAACCTTAATAAAATGACTTAACTTTTCTGGTAGTGCATAATCTTTTTCAAGGTATTTATCAAAGTCCTCTCCGGCGCAGTACTTCATAGTAAAAAATGGCGCCTCATTGTCCATCAGCCCCATATCACTGACAGACATAATATTTGGATGTTGAAGAAAAGAAGTTATGCGGCCTTCGCGAATGAATGACTCATAAAAATCTTCTTCTTTGGGAGTGACTAAAACCACTTGACTGTCGGTGTGAGAGTCGTAGCATTTAAAGACATTTTTCATACCTCCAGAAGTCAACTTTTCAAGATCTTTATAGCGTTCTCCACAAGGAAGCAGATCATCCAGTAATGTGATCTTACCAGACCGCAGCTTGCTGGTATAGTCATAGATATTTAGTAATATATCTTCATCCATAAGGCGGCCTTAACTTGTTTAAACTCTCCTGGGTTCATATATTGTTTTAGCAGAATTAAGCTACGGACTCAATAGTGCTCGAACAGAATAACACCCGCGAAACCCTTCTTATTAAGCTCAAGAACCAGAATGATGATCATGCCTGGAATGAATTTGCCGAGATTTACCGTGGCTTTATCTGGTCAGTGCTCATCAAAATGGACATTCCAAAGCAAGACCAGGAAGACCTCGTTCAAGACGTACTTCTCAAGGCCTGGAAAGCTCTGCCAGACTTTGACTACAATCGCAGTCAGGGAAAATTCCGCAACTGGTTAAGCTTTGTCACTGCAAATACCGCGCGCACTTACTTCAGAACATTTAATAAAAAATCAAAACTGTTCTGCGCTAAAGAAACCGATCAGGCAGAACAATCTGAGATTGAACAATTAACTGAAACCGAGTGGAAAAAGTTCATCTCAAAAATGGCCTGGGATAAAGTCTGCAAGACTCTTAGTGAACCGGTAATCATCACCTTTGAGCTCCTTTCAAAGGGCCTATCTCCACAAGAAGTTTCAGACAAACTCGACATTCCCTATAACACTGTCTGTGTTTACAAAAAACGAGTCGTCAATAAAATCTCCAAGGAGATTGCCGTCCTCGAAGATGAAATCGGCTAAAACTTTTACTCCTCTGCATATTCTTTGAGCGCCGGGGCATTCACTTTGTCTCCAAAGATATCCTCAAAATATTCATCAAATCGCGAAGAGTACATGTAAGTAAAACGATCAGTCCTGTAAGGCTTGTCGGTAATCCACTCAGGAGGATTTACAGATAAAACGTCTGAACTCTCTCTCACAACTTTTACTGATACTTTACCCGGCTTTGAGGGAACTCTAAAAACACTGAGACCAGGCTCTGCTTGACCAAGATACGCTCCATTAAAAAATACTTTGCCGGCTTTCTGTAAAATACTAATCACCTCAATATCATCTTCCAGGATTTCTGGACCAACAGATAATTTGGTATGAATAGCGAAGTTATACTGTGGCAGAATGTCACTTCTATATTTCTTGTAAAATACCGATAAAGATTCCTGAGAGATCGCAGCCCTACCCTGCCATTTATTCTTGTAGTACTCTAATAGTACCGCCGGAGCAAAATTGTGGTTTGCTTCAGGAGCTATATGATGACCCTCCGGGTAATCATTCCATGAAGTTATACTAATCACGGACAAGTCATGGCGAACTGCAAATTCGAATAGTTGACGATAAACCATAGAGAGCCCACAGTTATGATAATGACGGCTATAATCATTCCGATTAATTTTAGAGGCTTTTCCTGGGTGAACCCTCTGCCATCTGTAAGGCGGCTTTTTGTTATAAAGTTTACCGGTGTAATAATCGGGATAAACTGTTAAGCAGAAAGTCTTGTTAACTGCTCGGCTTTTATCAATGACCTTTTCTAAATGAGATAATGCCCCAAGATTGTCGGTCCAACTCCATACACCATCAAAGTGCTTCAATACTTCATCAACAAGTTGATCATTCTCTGGAAAACGGATGTCATACATGTAGGCAGCTTCTATACCGATTGACTGCGCGAGATCTCTATAGGCATCAGCCACTTTTGCGACTCTCTCTGGATATCGATTAACCGACCAGTGATGATCCTTAGTTACATCTGCTAAGCCATCTTGACACCAGAGAAAAAACAAATAACGATCATCTTTTGTCTTTAACCAGTTCTGACTTTCGCCGATATCTTTCATAAGATTGCGAATGTGATAAGACCACAAAGCCACTTTCTCCACTTGGCTACCACCGGTTGGATTACACAGGCAAAGGGTCATTATAAACTCTGGGTACTCTTCCCTGGCAACTTCAAAGAACATGCTGATGATCGCATTATAATTCTTCATGAAGGTGTCGTGTCTCACTAAAGGGTAGTAAAAGTGGAAGCCATCGATGCCATACTTTTTCGCTGCTCTTAACTCTTTTTGAACGACTTCTCGCAGTGGCACTGTTTTATCCCGATCCATTTCCAGATAAAATGGCAAAGCCTGATTCATTCCACCAATGGCTGCATAGCTGCCATCTTTGGAATAGTCTGCATACCGAGAGCTGACACCATTGAATGGCTTACCATTGATTATTGTCTTTTGGATATCACCTGTCATGAAATGCGCCAGAACCAGCTTTTCCTCCAGAAGCTGAGCTGATGCACTGAAAGTCATCAATAGCAATAAAAGTATTTTAAGCATTACAAACCTCTAAGTTAATTTTAATTCAGGTACTCAGAGATTTTGTTTGTGTGACAGTCATTCCATGTTTTTTTATTTTTTACCAATCAACAGCTCTGGACAATTCCCCTTTTTCAACAAGCTTGTGGGAATTAGTAATTTTCAATAAGAGATTTATAAACGATGATGATCATATTTTCTGTATCCCTGCTTTTGATTATGCTGGGAGGATGTTGGGCCTGTACATATTACAAAAATCAAAAGGTTTCATACATCTGTATTCTTGTGGCCTTAATTCTTAACATCATGTCCAGTATGATGATCTATGTTGAACACTCAAGAGAAGTCGAAGGTTACCAAAAACTCCTCAAAAAAGTTTCTTTGGAAATTAAAAATGGCAATACCCAAGCAGTCACCGAGGCTATTGATGGAGAACTCCAAAATATGCCAGAGTCCAAAGCCGGCAACATCTGGCTGATGATTCAGGAAAAAAAGAACCAGAAGAAAGCTCAGTAGGCTTTAAAATTTATAAGGATTATAAAACCACGAAGGCGAGAAGAAAAGGAAGCTGTTTCTGAAAGAGTCTGTGATCTACTAGTTTAATTGAAACTTTTCCGAGCTGGGGCTCGGGGCTCCATACTTATGATCTTCTCAAAATTCTTATCTTCGTGGTTTACACCATGTACCTATACCGAGCTGGAGCTCAACTATCCCAACTCGTAATTGAGGCGGCGAATCTCGCGGCAGAGTCTATTCTTCACCCTCTTGCGCGATTGGTAGACGGTATTTTCTTTGACATCCAGCTCTTTGGCAATGGTCTCAATTTCCTCACCTTTAGAAAGCATTAAGAA
>JAKVBD010000070.1 GCA_022446985.1 Lentisphaerales bacterium | reverse complement strand
CAAACCGGACTTTACAAAAAAGCTGTTGCCCGTGGGCCACAATGGCTATGATATCGACCTAAGAAGTTTCCTTAATAAGTGGGGACATGCCTTTGCTGTTGATCTACCTGAATCCATGAAAAAGTTTAAAAATGCCTTACATTTTTTTGCCATAGATGATCAGGTAATTCACAAAGTTTACCCTGAGAAGGCAGTAAGCTTGATAAATATAATGAAATCATAGAAAAGTACCGTAGTGAAGATCAGTCATCTACTACAGAAGTCAAGCTATTTCACGCAGATCAACCGACTGTAGAAGATTCTAAAGTCGACATCGAAGGTCTTCAAGCTGCATGGGATGCTCAACAGGATACTCACGATTTCATGAAATGAACTCGCAAGCATAAACTTTCACGACCACAGGCTTTCAGACTTGGCGGCCCTGAAAGAGCCCGAAAAGATAATCTGTAAACTTCTGCTGATAAGCTATTTATGTTTCTGAGAGTCAGCCCCCTTTCATGGTTTTATGTGGTGACACTTCGAACATTCAGATTTTTGCAGGAACAGCCAACACGATTAAGCCATTTAATGAATGGATTAATATTCTTGATCCAAACTTAAACCTACACCTCAAACAACCAATGACTACTGAAGCATGGGTAGCTAAACACCCTTCAAAAAACGACCCTATTACTTCCGTTGAACTATATACTGAGTGGGGTAAGCGCATCGTTTCATTCTTTGGCGCTAGAAAAGAAGGCGATAATGAATTAACGGCCTGGAGTGAGCTTACTGGCGAACTCAAGTAAACTGATTATCCATTAATTCCCTAAAAGCTTACCTTCCACAGACGATAAAAATATCTAATGGTAAGAGAGATTATGACTATTAAACATGTTGCTGCAGGAATGATTCTTACTGATGGAGTTAACTCATTTACAGCAAAGGAACTTCAGCATATCTACAAAAGGCTAACCCAAATAAAATATGAAAGGGCTGAACCAATAACTAAAAAGACCAGTCTAAGAGATGCCATAGACATCGTTGGAAGAAGTGATTCAAGACGACAGGACCTGGCGTTATAGCTTGATAAAGCCTTAAACATATCCGTGGATTAACTCTATGATTGTCCTTACATAAAAAAGAGAGCGCCCTACCCAAAAGACGCTCTCTCAAAGTTCTACAAGCCTACAAATAGAGCTATAAGAACACTCCACTCGTCCTCCAACTCAAACTAAGTAAAACTAAAACTAGAATAGCTGTGATATTTTGTATTTCAATAAATTCTGAGATTATATCTCAATTTATTTATATTGACAATAAATTTTCTAATGACAGCAACGTAACTGTTAAGAAAAATATACAATTAAACAAAAAACCTAAACCTTATTGTATTTATATACTTCTAACTTTGTGATACTTACAAAATATTGTATCAATTTATACGTTTGTTATGCTATTCCTCCTTTGTCAATTAGGAGAAAAAAATGACTGTCACCTAAATCAGTGCAGGTTTACTATTAACAACTATTGTAGGAACATTTTTTGTTCATGAACTTCAAGAGAAGCTCAATCAAGTAAAGAGTATTGATTATGAAAGAACAGAGGAGATTAACAAGAAGACAAGCCTTAAGGATTCCATAGAAATCGTCAAGCGAAATGACCTTCGCAGGCAAAAACTCATGTTTAACTTAAATGACGCATTAAATGCCAAGACTTCTGAACTCCCTAAGTAAAGAAATAGCTTAAAATATTTTCAGCTAATATCGATAATAGCTGAATTCAAGATATACAAACATCCTACAGTAATCAGTTTAGTATCTCCACTCTTGTTCAATATTATTCTTTGTCCAAAATGGCTCCCTAAATGTTTTCAACCACCGGGATCACTAAGACCAAGAAGTTTTTTGATGCTAGCTTCATGATGACATGGCAATTATATTTTGACGATGATTGATTAGAAAACCGTCAAAAGCTTTAGCGATGAAGTATGTTATGCTTGGGCATTCTAAAAATTGGTTAAAAAAAATTTTACTTGATCACTGTGCTAATAATGCTTTTGATTTAGCATAAACTTTTTTTAGTTTTGGAGCCACAACATACAAATAAACCGAATTAAGCTTCTTGATTTTCGTATAAACAACAGAAATTATAAGTATTGCCTCACTAAACAAGTTAATTAAGGAGCGACTATGATTAAAAAGGCACTATTCGCAGCATTGACTGCTTCAGCATTATTTGCCCTCTATGCTGGGAACCAAACGAAATCTTCAGCAACACCTTCTGTAGTTCAGGAAAAGTGTGATACTGGTAAATGTTGCCCGACGTCCAAAGTAACCCCAACAAACAACGCTGTTAAGAGAAGTCCAAGTGCAAAAGGTGCTGAGGCTTACATTATCTCACCAAAAGATGGCAATGTAGTCGGTCAAGAGTTCAAAATTATTTTTGGTTTAAAAGGTATGGGAGTCGCTCCTGCAGGTATTGATCTGCCAAATACTGGTCACCACCACCTTTTGATTGATTTGGAAAAGCTGCCAAAAATGAACATGCCTATTCCGGCAGATGACAATCATAAACACTTTGGTGCCGGCCAAACAGAAACAACTCTAAAATTGGCTCCAGGTAAACACACACTTCAACTTCTTTTAGGTAACTATCTGCACATTCCACATGATAAACCAGTCATGTCTAAAAAAATTACTATAACAGTTAAGTAAAATTACAGATAAATGTTTTATCTTAGGCTTCAGGATTTCTGAAGCCTTTTTATTTAATCTGAAAGGCAGGAAGCTTACTTATCGTAAACAGATTGACTTTAGTCCCCTTAGTATACTGTCTATAAGAAGCTTTATGAGCTTTTAAAACGATAGAACCGTTTCCGACTGTAATTTCGCGGTAACCTCCATGAAATACATTTTCAAAAACTTCAAATTGCCCATCTTCAGCCTCCTCAAGTAATAAAGTTTCCGGACGAAGTAAAACTTTAACTTTACCATTCAGGTTTTCGTTTATCTCAACTTTACCAATAGGCGTTTCTGCAAAATCACCATGTGCTTCGCCAAAGAGAAACTGGCAATTTCCCAAGAACATTGCGACATCTATAGAAGAAGGCTTTAAGTAAACATTTTCAGGGGAATCACACTGCAGAATCACGCCATCTTTCATAATAGCAAGCCTATCTGCATAAGCAAAGGCTTCCTCCTGATCGTGAGTCACTAAAATAGAAGCTAACTCCTGACTTGAGAAAATAGCCTTAAGTTCATGACGCAGTGCAACTCCAAGTTGTTTATCCAGATTAGAAAATGGTTCATCAAGTAAAACTAAAGATGGTGAAGACGCCAAGGTTCTGGCAATGGCAACACGCTGCAATTGTCCACCGGACAATTGATCGGGCATTTTATTTTTTTGATCCTCAAGCTTAAAGAGCTTGAGCATCTTCTCCAACATATAAGGCTGCTGACTTTTATCCTTCACACCAAATGTAATATTTTCGGCAATGGACTTGTGCGGAAATACCGCATAGTCTTGAAATACTAAACCAATGTTTCGTTTATTGACTGGGACGGTGGGTTCATTATCATAAAATACTTTTCCGGCAACTGAAATCTTGCCAGAATTACCCGACTCCAAGCCCGCAATACAACGCAGCAAAGTTGTCTTTCCGCAACCACTTTCTCCAAGCAGGGCAAAAGCTTCTCCTTCATGTATAGAAAAAGAAACATTATTAACGGCAGTAAAGTCTCCAAATTTTTTAGTAAAGCCTTGAACATTCAGGAAATTATTCTGCATTCACTCGTCTTTTGTTCTGTTTGAGGGTAAAAAATAACGTCAGTGAGGAAATTATCAACAGCATCATAGCAGGAACTGCCACTCTAGAATATTCTGCTTCATCTATAAAGTCCCAGATATTCTGCGTTAAGTAGCGTTTTCCTGGTGGAGAAAGCATAAGTGTAATAGGTAATTCTTTTATAGTAGTTATAAAAACCAAGGCAAACGCTGCCAGAGTGCCTGGCTTTATCAAGGGCAAAGTCACTGATTTAAATGCCTGCCATGGGCTCTTACCCAGTGAAACTGCAGCCTCTTCAAGACTAGGATTTATCTGTACCAAAGAAGTTTTTAAAGAACTCACTGCTTGAGGTAAAAAGCGAATAGCACAGCCAAAAACTGGCATCGCTAATGTATGATAGATAGTAAAATTACCTATTCGGAAACTGACAAAGAAACTGACAAGTGCTAAGGCAATAACTACACCTGGCAGCATATTTCCCAGAAATGAAACTCTATCTGCGACATAAGCCAGCTTACCTTTTTCTCGTACAGCCAACCAAGCAAATGGGAAAGCAAAAAACAATGCAAATCCAGCAGTCAATAAGGCAAGCACTACAGAATTGTAAGTGGCAGGGCCTAAGTAATTACTGACCGCAAATTTCTCACGACCTTGCAGAGCCCAGTACAAAACATTGAAGACGGGTAAGAGGATAGATACAGAAAATATGCTAAAGAGGAATGCCAATACTGCACTTGTTCCCTTTAAAGAAAGTCTTTCTTTTCTAACCGGCTTACAGTTTTTGTTTTTTAGTTGAAAATGACTGTTGCGATTTATAAGACCCTCTGCACCAAGAATAATGAATGCTAATAATATGAGAACCAAAGCATAAAGGGAAGAGTGACTGAAGCGACCAATATCCCAATACTTAAAGATTTCAAAAGTGAGCGTTCTGTAATTCATAATCGCCGGCGTGCCGAAATCACTGAGTGAATAAAGAGCTATGAGCAACATACCAGAAATAACCGGCACTTTGATATTGGGAAAAATAATTTTAAAGAATATCTGACGCTTAGAAAACCCTAGAGTTAAAGCACTTTCTTCTATAGATGCCGGCAGATTTAAAAGTGCCGCGTAGGTCATGAGAAAAACAAAAGGAAAGTTAACCATTGTCATACTGAGCCAGGAACCAAACAACGTTTCTTTCATTGCTATAGGAAAAGCAAAACCAAACAACTCTTCAAAGAAACCCATTTTCCCTAGAGCTGCCAAGTAACTGTAGGCACTTATATAGGATGGCATGACAAGTGGAAGAGTAAATACAACGACCCAGACTTTTGAAAAAGGGAGCTCGTAGCGTGACAGAAAATAAGCCGCCGGGACACCAATTAAGCCACCAGCGATCCCTGTACTAAAAGCCAACAGCAAACTGCCATAAATTGAACTTCGTACGCGATCTGTCATTAAAGCTTCAAAAAGATTCCCTTCCCATCCAGACACATCTCGTATAGAAACGAAAAATGGTAGCAGCACCAGAAACAGTCCTGCCACCATGAGAAATTTTAAAGCTGTTTTAGACTTGTTGTCTGTTATTACAGACACCCTGCAGCTTCCAAAGCTTTCTGAGTAGCTTCAATCTTGTCGAGGTCACCAAGGTCACACTTAACTGGATTGATCTTGCTTAGTGGCTTAAGCTTCTCGTAAGCTACAACCCCAGCTGCTAGAGGATACTCAAAGTTTTCAGTTTTAAATATTTCCTGAGCTTCTTTAGAAAGTATGAAAGCAACAAACTTCTTAGCAGCTTCTTTCTTTTTAGAAGCTTTAACAACTGCAACACCAGAGATATTTACGAACATACCGATATCACCGTCAGCAAAGAAGTGGTTCTCTGCTTTGTTGGCTTCTTCCATGTCCTTGCGAACTTTGTAGAGGTAGTAGTGATTCACAAGACCAGCAGCTACTTTACCTTCAGCAACAGCCTTAACGATTGGTGTGTTCTTTGGGAAGTCAGCGATACCGTTAGCTTTCATTGCTTTTAACCAGGCAGTAGTCTTCTCTAATCCATCAACCTGAAGCATAGCAGTGATGTGCGACTGGAATGAACCGTTCTTTGGAGCCCAGCCAAGTTTACCTTTCCACTTAGGGTCAGCTAGATCCTGCATAGTTTTTGGTAGGTCTTCAACTTTGACCATATCTTTGTTATAGACAAGAACACGAGCGCGGCCAGAAGTACCGACCCAATCACCTTTGGCTGAACGGAAGCGGCTGTCTACAAGATTGGTGATTTCTGCTGGAAGTGCTTCGATAACACCAGCTGCAGAAAGTGCACCTAGGTTTGAAGAGTCCTGAGCAAAGAAAACGTCTGCCGGAGAATTATCTTTCTCTGTTAGAAGTACGTTGGCAAGGCCAGAAGTCTTACCCGCTTTAACAACGATTTTGATTCCAGTCTTCTTTTCAAACAGATCAAAAAGAGGCTGTGCGTAAACTTCTTTACGGCCAGAGTAAACTAGAAGCTCTTTTACATCAGAATCAGCATCTGCTGATGGAGTAGTTGAAGGAGTCGCTGCAGCACCGCCCTCTTTTTTGCCACATGCGCCTAATAGAACTAGAACAATGATCAATAATAATTGTTGCATTTTCTTACCTTGTTAATTTTAAATTTGTCTCAATTGTAAAATAATATTAAACAATCGCAAATACTACCTTAGTTTAGACAGAATTTCAAAATCATTCAGCCTGTTTTTAGTACATTTTACTTCATTCTCTACAAAACAAGCTTCATTACACAGGAAACTTAACTCTATACAAACCAACACTTAACACAATCCTAACCGCACCACGCCCAGTCGATAATGAGATAAAATTTCAATTAACTCATTTTTAAGCTTTGACAAACCACCAAGCGTCTCTACTTTACAGCAATTTCATAGATGAGATTTTATCTAAATAAAAATAACTCGGTAAGGTTAAATGAAATTTAAAAGACTAATCGGTAAACTGGCATTTGCTTCTTTCTTAGCAGTGCAAGGCATTACGGCTCAGGAAAAAGCTCCTGAGAAAAAAGTAGAAGCTTCACAAGAAGTAGAAGAAAGGTTTCTCGTTCTAGGATCTATTATTCCTGAAAATGGCAACATACTAGTTGGTAGTAGCGCCAGACTTGAAACTGAAGACATCCGCAAACACAGCTATGCTGATATCAATCGCATACTTCGCAAAATCCCTGGTATCAACATCCGTGAAGAAGACGGTTACGGTATTTTCAACAATATCTCTATGCGCGGTATCGATTCTGCTCGTTCCCTAAAAATTACTATGATGGAAGACGGCATCATGTCCGCTCCAGCACCATACTCAGCACCAGATGCTTACTACTCTCCAAATGCAGGACGTATGAATGGTATCGAAGTCATCAAAGGTTCCAGCTCAACTAAGTATGGTCCACACTCTGTGGGCGGTGTAATCAACTACCTTTCTACTCCTATCCCAAATGAAGAGACCTTCTACTACAAGCAACTTTTCGGCAACTATGGTGAAGCAAGATCACACGCTTACTATGGTAATTCTTATGACCTAGAAGCTGGTACTTTAAGTTTCTTACTAGAATACTACGATCGTCAAAATGATGGCTTCAGAGATATTCAGCACGCTAGTGGCGATACTGGTATCAACCACCAGCAAGAGCCAATGCTAAAAGTTCGTTTCGAACCTAAGACTTCACAGTACCAATTCTTCGAATTTAAACTAGCTCACACTGAAATGAGCGCACCTCTTTCATACTATGGTATTGAGGATGAAGAATTTGAAGATAACCCATATGACCGTTACTGGGGTACTCAGTGGGATCAATTCGATGCACGTAGTACTCGTACCTACTTAAAACATTTCATTGAGCTAGATGAAGACAGCTCTCTAGAAACGTCTGTTTACTATAATAAATTTCACCGTAACTGGGAAAAGATTAAAACAGTCACTGATGACGGCAGCGGCGATTCTAAACTAGATATCATTAAAGGTATTGGTACTGGTAACGATGAAATTGCTCTTAAAAATAATAACCGTGACTATGATGCCTATGGTATTCAATCCGAGTATAAGCAATCTATCACTTTAGGTGGATTACAAAACAATTTCACTTTTGGTGCTCGCTATCATGTAGATACATATGAAGATGACTCATGGTATAACAGATACTCTGTCACTGGTCGTACAGTCAATGGGATCACTAGTGATAAAGCAACTGCAGACCCTGGCGATTACCGTAAAGCAGAATCTGTATCTTTATATTTAGTTGATCAAATTGAAGTAACCGATAAATTGACAATTACTCCTGGCGTACGCTATGAAACAATTCAGTACAAACTTGATCAAAGAGGCGACACTGGAAGACCAAAATACCAAAACCAACATGACTTCTGGGCTCCTGGTGTAGGTTTTGCTTATGACTTCAACGAAAACTACCAGTTATTTGGTGGTATTCACAAAGGCATCTCAACTCCAGGTGTAGAAGCTAATACTGTTGATGGCACTCGTCATGAAGAAAGTATCAACTATGAACTTGGTCTACGCTACAGAAAAGAAGCTGCAGCTGCTGAAGCTGTACTGTTCTTCAATGACATCTCTGATTACTACGATGGTGAATCACAAGCAAGTGGTACAGTAGACGGTCAGACTGTAGGTGATGTTGAAACTTACGGTTTAGAACTATCTGCCGCTTACGACCTAGGTGTAGCAAACGGTTGGGACTTCAGCAACCCTTGGTACGCAGCCTATACTTACACTCACACAGAGATTGTTCACTTGAACGATGGTGTTGCTGCAGAAGATGGTTTCTTCAATGGTGCTGAAGAAGGTAATGAAATGCCTTACATCGCTAAAAATCAGTTCGCTCTCGGTACTGGTCTTCACTTCGGTAAAGTTGGTTTTGACCTTAGCACTAACTTCGTTGGTGGTATGTACTCAGGTGCAGATAACGATCGTAGAATTGGTGAGAACTTCCTAGTAGACCTATCAGGTTACTACGACGTAAATGATAACTTCAGATTGGTTGCAAATATTCACAACCTATTTGATGAAGAATACGAGGCTTCGCACCACCCTAACTATGATAGAGCTGGTAAGCCACTAACTTTCACAGCTGGTTTCGAAGTAAAATTCTAATCCTCTGTAAAGTTACCTCTTAGTTTTTCGAGCCGCCCTTTTCCAGGGGCGGCTTTTTTGTTGCCTAAAGCTTATCAAGAGGACTGACTATCCCCAATTTTTTATTCCGACAGACATGCGTATATATTTCGGTGGTCTTGATAGACTTGTGACCAAGTAGATCCTGAATTTCCCGTAAATTCACATTTGCATCTAGAAGATGAGTTGCAAAAGAGTGACGCAAATGATGGATATGAGCAAATTTCGGAATACCGGATTTCTCCAAGGCTATTCTAAACGCCGATTGAATTCGATGATTTGATTGATGGTGCCGTCGTTTTATTCTTGTACGCGGATCACAACTTTCATTTGCCCCTGGAAAAAGCCAAAACCACGACCAGCTTTTATCTATATTTGGATACTTTATAGCCAAGGCATCCGGCACTTCGACTCCGGCCTTTTTGTTAGATCTATCCTCAAGATAAAGCTCATGTATTTTTTGAACGTGCAGTTCTAATTTTTCTACTAAGCTTAAAGGCAAAAGAGTTTCCCTCTCATTGCCGCCTTTAGTCGTTCTTACCGTTAAAACTCGACGATCGAAATCAATATCTTTTATTCTAAGATTATGGCATTCGAAATTCCGTAGACCAGTACCATATATCAACTCCAGCATGAGTTTCTCTGTTGATTCTTCTAGACATGAAAAAATCCTTTTAACTTCATTTACCGTCAGCACGACCGGATTTCTTCTTTTGGGTTTGGCACGAATGACACTTAATTCTTCGACCTTTTTTAGCAATACTTTTTTGTAGAGGAATAACAAAGCATTTAGTGCCTGATTTTGAGTCTGCGCCGAGACTCTCTGTAAAGCAATATGACTCAGAAAGTTTTGCATATGGGTATCTGTCAAATCATTGGGATGCCCCCCAGCGATGAATCGATAAAAGCGGCGCCACCAGTGAGTATAGGCTTTTTCTGTATTTGGTGACAGTTTTTGAAGGGAAAATATACTAACAGCTCGGCTATAAACTAGTTTCCACGCTGATCTTGATGACTCAGCCCTGTAATGATCTAAATTATAGTTTTTCTCTAAGAGAAAAATCTTCACTGCTTCTTCTGCTTGAGCTATTTGCCAATCCTTAAAATGAGCCTGCAAATACAATAAAAACAAATTTAGGGATTCCGAACTATCACATTCACTTTCTTCTAATTGAGAAAAATTAAGGTAGAGCTTCACCCATTTAACCAAATGAGGGATCGTCTTTTGGGGATAATTGTAGGTGGAAAATATTTTTTCGAGCATAGGTATCCTTTTTGAATAATAAAAAGAATACCTTACTGACATTCATGCAGAGCCCCAGACTCTGCATAGACTGCAAGCTTTAAAGAAGGATAGTCAGTCTTAAAGTTAAGACTAAAGCATCACTTCGGGACACTCCTCCAGAATTTTGAATATACTGAGCATCACCCTGAAGAATCATATAATTGTTAATTGCCGCCTTATAGAAGATCTCATAGGCACATTCATTATTGTCAGAAAAGCCAGCACCAGGCTCATCACTCAACTCAACATTTGATATACCCATACCAAAGACATCTGAGTCACGGCCATCTATTGCCCCAGTCCATTGAAAGCCACCACCGTAGTGTGATTTTATAGCTCGGACATCTTCATCTGCGAAACCATACTGAAGGTAAAAGCCAATTCCCTGATTACAGTTTTTGTCTCCAGCATTTTCTTTATAAACAGTCTGATCCAGGACAAAGTAAGCTCCATCCGTACTACTTTCAGAATTGCCACCGTCAAAACGGCCGACATCACCTTCCAATCGCCAAAAACCTGCCATAAAACGACCGGAATCTTCTGTTCCTTTTGCCCAGCTATATGAACCTTCACCAATGTAGAAGGCATCTGCGGGAGGGTCAAAAATACTGTGTAGGTCAAAGTCATTTTCATCTCTACCTTCATTGAAGGCTGCGTCGTACATACCAAAACTTAATTGAATTTCTTGGGTTGGATAAAAGAAAAGATTTACACTATCTGCTGGTGGGCCATGACCAATTGTCGGACTTCGCTCGGTTGAGAAGCCTAAATGATTCTTCGCATTCAGTGGTGCAAAAAATTCACTTTTTGGCTCAACTTTACCGATCTTAACACGCATTTTTTCATCAAAAAGCCACTGTTCAAACCAGAACATGTGAATGCGATCATACTCTGGATCATCTAATCCATCAAATTGCTGAATATCACCAACTTCATCAGCAAAGGCTCCAGTGTGATTTTGGTACTGAAAGAAGACTCGTGCGCCTTTCCAATCAAACAATTTCTCAAAGTTAAAGTCAGCATTTAGAGTAAAACGCTGCTTATTTGAATCCCCTGAAGTATCAACACCTCCACGGGTATTTTTGGAATACCCCATTTCATAGGAACCACCTAGAGTCACACCGTCTTCTTCAAGCTGAGTTCTCAATCCTCCCCAATCACCTGTGAGGTATTTTTGAGCCCAAAACGAATGCTCATCCGCTACTGTGTTACTGGCCGTGAGGAAGAATGTACTTATGCATATGAACACTCCTCGACAAAGTCTCGATAGTCTGCAGTTCATTAAGCTTCTCATCGATTGTTCCTATTTTGTTAATAACAAGCCTGGTTCGAACGCACTAATTATTCCACAGAAGTAGAAATCTTAGTGAATTTTAATGGCTGTACGCGAAGATTTATTAAGGAGTTGTAAAACACTGTCTTAAACAACAACTCTAAGAGCTCTCTCCCTTAGCATGTGTATACTTTTCCTACAGGAAAGCGCTCACTGACTGGTGACGTAAAAAAGCCGTTTCAAAGAAACTCTGAGGATGTCCCTTGGTTGCGTTACAATTAGACTCCTTAATGAGTAACTCTATAGTAATTTCAATGATTGATATTTATGTCACACTGAACAAGTCGAACAACTTTTAAATTCAGTACAAAGCACTACTATTAAAACATTATACATTTATAATCTTATTTTATGAAATATTTAAAAATTGTTATATTGCACATACTAAGTTTGCTCTTTACATCTTCATGTACTTTCCAATGGCATAATGAAGATACTGGAATAGACCATATTTTTGGGATTGGGTACATAAAAGTGAAAACACCACCCGTAGACAAAGACCAATACTTTATACTTCGTGAAAATAACTTTTATGGAGTTGGTATTAATTCTAAACCTGAAGAAACCAACTTTAACTTAGGTTACACAAAGGAATCAACTCTAAGTGGCGGAAATGCAGGTGGAGCAGTTATGATCACTACGAAAGAACCTAATAACTTTTTTAGCAAAGAAATGAAACATATTGACACAGAAAAGGAAAAATAAATGAAAGTTTATAAATTACTGTCTATCGCTACAGTATTTGCGTTGCTCCCTTCATGTACTATAGGATATAATTCTATGCTCGTAACAACTAAAACCAATGTAGGTGCTGATGTTGATGCACTTGCAGGTATAGTTGAATTGGGCATGTCTCGAACTGATGGTGTATTAGCGCCACAATTCTCAACAAATAATGGTCAGCAAACTATACCTGTAATAACAAATTTTGATGGTGAAAACTCTGTAGGAATTGTTAAAGCAGCTATTGGTGCCTCTAATCTTCTTTTTAATCCAGACGGTGTAGAATTAGGATCAGAAGGAAGCTTTGCAACCGGGGAAGCAGCAACAACTCTTTTAGGACAAGAATATAAGCCAATAAAGTTGACCCTAGATATAGAAAATATAGTAAAATCAGCTTTTGAAAAGAATCCTACGATAAATGATGCAAGCGACGACGAAAATAAATCAACTAGAGTCAAAACAATTGCATCGCAAGTTAGCAGTAAAACAGGTATAGAATTTGATACAATCAAAAGTTTAATCACGAATAAAAATGAAGAAGAAACTATTACAGCTTTGAAAAAGCCACATATTAACAATATTTCCATGGTATACACACCATGGTATGCGAAAGCTTTAAATATTTTAACTCTGGGTACTATTCCTGATAACTGTTTACCTAAATACACGATGGAGTTTTCAGAATACGAAATAAAACCATATTTCTTTGGAACCAAAACTCAATTTGGCATAAGTGCAACATTTGACAAAAGCAATGCTCTACCCACTAAAATAAATGCTGGATACAAACGAGATGAAGCCGCTTTTTTACATATCGTTTCTAACAGAGATGAAAACGGCAGATATCTATCTGCTGTCCCAGTACTAGCTGTCCATGATAATGGGGCTAAAGCAGGTAAAGATAATAAAGTTTCAATGAAACAATATTTTGCTACTGGACAAGCAGCAGTAGGATTAGCCAATAGAGATTACATAAAGAAGATCTTGATTAAACCAGAGACTATTCGAATTATAACTAAAAGCGAAGTTCAAGAGTTCATCTTTAACAATCAAGCCATCGAGCTTCAGCTAGTTAATGTTTTGACATTGTTAGATAAAAACAAAAAGAATAACTATAATTTAGATCAAACTTTATCTGGAATCACATTTAACTTAAAGCCACATATCGATCTAGCGCCTAACCCAGAACTGGCAAACAGTATTTTAAATGAATTATTAAAATCAGGAAGTTATATAGAAGATAAAACATATGAAATTAAAGATTCCTCTGACAAGAATATAAAAGATAATAATGGTAATGATCTAAAAGCCGATGAAGAAACATTTAAATTCTTTAAAAATTATTCTATGGCTATAATTATCGAAAAACCTGAAACAGTAAACACTAAACACCTTATAATTAAAAATCAAAATACAATCTTAACTCTAGACAACGGTACCAAAGTAAAACTTACACCTAAAAATATATATAATACCAAGCACAATACTTCTGGCGCAAAAGAATCTATGAGCTTTACCTTAACTGAATTAGCTGAATAAGAAACTAATAAGCCGTTTCAAGAAAACTCTGAAACGGCTTTTAGTCTTCAGTGTGGGGAAAGTTTAAACAGTTGCTTTAGTCGCACCTGTAGAAATACCGCCGTCGACCAAAAGTGTTTGACCTGTCACGTACTCACTTGATTCAGATGCAAGAAAAACAACAGATCCGTCAAGGTCATTTGGCTTACCTGGACGACCTAGAGGGATACGGTCACAGATATACTCAAGCCACTCTTCATTCTCATAAAGAACTCTATTTTGCTGAGTTTTGAACCAACCCGGAGCCAGGCAGTTTACTGTAACACCATGTGGGCCCCAGTCATCTGCAAGACTCATAGTCAGCTGCTTTACACCACCACGGCTGGCACAGTAAGGACCAAGACCGGCATAACCAGCAACGCTTGTTACTGAACCGATGTTAATGATGCGACCATACTTGGCTTCAACCATGTGACGACCAACTTCTTGAGCAACAAAGAATGTACCACGAAGGTTGGTATTTAGAATCAAGTTCCAATCATCCCAAGTTACGTCAAGTGCAGGCTTACGAACGTTACAACCAGCATTGTTAACTAGGATATCAATCTTACCATAATGTGCGATAGACTCAGACACCATATTTTTGATGCTGTCCTGGCAATGCACGTCAAGAGCTACTGGAAACGCTTTGCGACCAAGGCTTTCAATTTCAGCCTGAAATTCAGCTAAATCTTCTTTCTTACGGGCAGTAATCACCAAATCAGCACCAGCTTTTGCAAGTGCACGACCGAAGTACTGACCTAATCCGCGGCTGGCACCAGTAACGATGGCAACGCGACCTGATAAATCGAATAAATCACTCATAAATAGTACCTACTCGTAAGGCTTTAAAATTACTTTATTCAGACCGGCTTCTCTACCATAGAGACGATCGAACCATTCTTGACCTTTAGACATAGGCTCTACTGCACTGATCGCGTCGCTTACATCGATATCTCCGCGCTCAAGGAACTCAAGGCATGCCGGATATTCACCAGAAGAAGCACAAGAGCCCTGAATCTTAAGTTCACGAGTAACTACTTTCTGAAGTGGAAGATTGATAGTCGGAGAGATGTTACCAATAATTGTCATAGCGCCACCTTTCTTAAGACAGTCGATTCCCATGTTGATAGTCGCATCAGCACCAACAGCTTCGATAATTACATCAGCCATTTTACCGCCAGTAATTTTTTCGATCTCTTTAACTACATCAGCACTACCGCTGTTAATGCCATAATCAGCACCGTGTTTTAGAGATTTCGCAATGCGATCTTCATCCAGGTCAACAACTACAAGTTTGGCTGCACCAGCAAGCCTAACAGTCTGAACAACCATTTGACCAATGATACCGGCACCAATAACTACGACTGTATCGCCAAGCTTAATATCCGTGATGTTAACCGCGTGAAAAGCGATTGACAATGGCTCAACCATACAGGCTTTAGCAAAGTCAAGATTCTGACCAAACTTGTAAAGGACTCTTGGAGGAAGTGCGATATATTCTGCAAAAGCTCCAGCACTTTTGTATTCATCGCACGAAACACCAATAACACGACGGTTCGAACATAAGTTGATGTCTCCTGCCTGGCAGAATTCACATTCACCACAGTATACTGTTGAGTCAAACGTCACTCTTTCGCCAGCGGTAAAACCTGAAACGTTGCTACCAACTTCGACGATTGTACCGGCAGCTTCGTGTCCCATAACCATAGGTGGTTGACGACGACCTGTGCTGCCATCCATACCGTGGACATCGCTACCGCAGATTCCACATGCTTCAATTTTTATAAGTACTTCATCTGCAGGACAAGTCGGTTTTTCGACGTCCTGAATTTCAAAATTATTGTAGTCAGTTAAGACTAATTCTTTCATATCATAACCTCATTAATTTAGCAATCACACACCATTGCTTAGTACTTTCCGTTCGTGCCGTACATATCCATTTTAGATGGACGTGGACGTTTACGAACAGAGTGATCAGGCTCTCCAGTTACCCGATCGAACTCGTCTGGAGTTCTTTTTGAAGGGACATAATCCCCTGTTCTTTCTGACCATTTCGCCAATTCGACTTTCAGCTTATTGAAAACACCCTGATAAGCCGGGTCGTTTGCGAGATTTTTGATTTCGTGTGGATCTTTCTTCAGATCATAAAGTTCATATTTTGGACGTGGAGCAGTAAAACAAGCCTGCTGAATTTTGTTCAATTTACCAGCTTTGTTCAGCTTCAGCATTGCCTGCCAAGTAAGAGATCTTCCGGCATCTGCAGAAGGAGTTGTTGGCAGGTCATTGAAACTATTTCTGATAAGTTTGAAGTTCTGGTTCCCAATAGATCGAGCGTGATCTTCATAGTCATGCCAGTGATCTTCGCCAAATACGTATTCGTGAATTTCTTCAGTTGGATCCTGAAGGATTCCAGCAAAACTTTTACCTTCGAAAGTGGAACCAGCTTTCAATCCGGCAAGCTCTAGAATTGTTGGCCCGATATCGATTGAGCTTACAAGGCTTTTACTTACCTGATCCGGCTTGATACCTGCAGGCCAGTTAACTATAAATGGAGTTTTGATACCACCATCGTAAAGAGATGTTTTGTCACGAGGGAAAGGACGACCATTATCACTCATGAAAATGATTACTGTATTGTCAGCAACACCCTGCTTTTCGAGTTCTGCTTTTACACGGCCAACATAAAGGTCAAGGCGACCAATTTCATCATAGTAAAGTCTTAGGTCTTCACGGACATCCGGGTGATCCGGCATGTGTGGAGGAACGATGATATCTGATGTTTTGTGTGGAGGATTAAGTGCACCCTGCTCATAAGCTCTATGAGGGTCAAGTGCTGCGAACCACATGAAAAACGGCTTGTCTTTTGGACGCTGTTTAAGAACTGGAACCCAGTCTTCACATCCACTTGGTTTCTTGTCTGCAACCATTTTTGGTGGAGTTTTACCATCACCAGTCGGCAGCTGGAAACCTGCAACATTCGCTTCAACAACAAGGTCAAAGCGGTCTTTTAAATTGTTACCCAAGTGCCACTTACCAGCTGCTGCTGTGTAGTAGCCCGAATCTTTAAGTTGCTCTACAAAAGTCAAAGAAGACTTAGGCAAAGCCCAGTGTAACTGTTCCGCACCAGTGTTGTGCGGATAGCGACCGGTTATTATACTGGAGCGGCTTGGACTACAGGAACTTGCAGTCAGGTAGGCGTGATCAAAACGCATACCAGTAGCAGCTAATTTATCTAAGTGAGCTGTTCTAATTGTTGGATGACCATAGGCACCGCAATCATTCCAGTTCATGTCATCCGCAATAATCAGAACAACATTGGGACGTTCATTGACGTCAGTTGAAGTACAGGATGCCCCTACTAAGGCAAACAGCATCAGCAGAGAAACTCTGCATATAGTTTCTTTAATTCTCATAACCACTCCAGTGATTAATTATTTAATAAATAGACTTAAAAGGAGCACGACAGAGAAACCAACAACACCAATAATTGTCTCGACCATGGTCCAGGTTTTCAGGGTATCTTTCACACTCATTCCGAAGAATCTGTTCACCAACCAGAAACCGGAGTCATTTATGTGTGAGAGAACGGTAGATCCACAGGCAATAGATATAGCACAGAGAGCCAACTGCATCTCAGAGAGACCTGCAGCTGCACAAACCGGCGCCATTATCGCTCCTGTAGTCATCATAGCCACTGTTGCAGAACCCTGGGCGACACGAACCAAAGTTGCAATAATGAATGCCATAACAATCGGTGGAAGAGCCGAGCTGGACATCATTTCGCCAAGCATGTCACCTACACCAGAAGTAGAAAGAACTTTTTTGAAGATACCACCGGCACCTGTTACAAGGATAATCAGACCAGCAGGCTCAAGAGCTTTTGTACACATGTCCTGAACCTGGTCTCTGGTAAAGCCACAGTGCTTACCGAGAACTCTGAAGGTCAACATAGTCACAAGAAGAATTGCAACGATTGGGTTACCGAGGAATTTAACGACATCGATGATTTGTTGATTGTCGGTGATGAACTCGATTGTTGTTTCAAGAAGGATCATTGCTAGAGGACCAAGAATAAGACTGACTACAAGCCAGAAACTTGGAAGTGGCTTTTCTTCAGTCTCTTCAGGCTCTTCGAAGTCGAGGTAATCAGGCATCTCAAGTTTAACTTTTTCAGAGATAAACTTACCAAATACAGGTCCGGCAAGGATCATCGCAGGAATACCAGCGATAGCACCAAAAAGAATGACGTAACCAAGTTTTGCGCCAAGGAACTCTGCCACCAAAAGAGGACCTGGAGTTGGTGGAATCATGCTGTGCGTTACACCTAGACCGGCAAGAAGCGGAATACCATAGAATAGAATGGATTTACCAGTTCTTTTTGCCAAACTGAAAACAATTGGGATTATGATGATCAAACCGACGTCTAGAAAAACCGGAATCGATACCAGGAAACCTGTAAGACCAAGGGCCCAGGGAGCTTTATCATCGCCAAATTTATCTAGAATAGTTTTTGCCAGTCTTTCAGCACCACCGGAAACTTCCAGCATTTTACCAAACATAGCGCCAAGACCAACGATAATTGCCAGAACTTTCAGAGCATCGCCCATACCGGTTTCGACTGCTTTGAGGACACCTTGAAGAGGCATGCCGGCACCAATGCCGACTGCGATACTCATGAGTAGAAGGGAGACAAATGCATGAAGTTTAAACTTCATAACCAGAATTAGTAGAACAGCAACACCTATAACTGACGCCAGCATAAGCTGAGTGTCACTCACGGGGCGGACATTTGCCGCCAGGAGATACAATGATTCCATACAAGCCACTTATATTATATATATTAATTCACAGCCAACCCTTAGGCTAACTGACGCACATATGAATTTGCCCACACATTCAAATTCATTAAATTCCTGTATAAGAACTACCATTCACAGGAGAAACTTACAGATAACGGTTATTCAACGTTTAAAAATTACTTATTTAAACACATCACGTGATCTTTTCTTGATACGTTACTAGAAATCAAATACGGACATACTTCTGGCATTTTTTGTAAAGATTTCTGGTTATATCTTCGCAACCACCCCGTAGAATCTCGCAAAGAAGATCCAAAATATTTTGTTTTTAAAATAATCAACTGAGAAGAAATTTGACTCTTTGAATATGTCTATTGATAAAATAGTTGAGGAAAATGTATGATTTCTAAAAGCTTGACAAGACTCTCTGAAAAAGACGACTATTCTGCGAGGAAGCATTTTACGGAAACTGATTTGAATCAAGAACAAGATAATACATCTCTACTAAATGAGGGACCGGTCTTTAAGGCCATTTGCAGCATTATGCTACCCATGGCGATTATGATGACTACCAATGTCGCTTTCAGTTATTTGGATGCCTGGTATATCTCGAGACTTGGCAGTGACGCCCTGAATGCTATGGATATTTCGTTTCCATTAATCAATTTATGCAGTGCCGTTTTATACGGTGGTCTTGGAACCGGGGTCAGTGTGGCTGTTGCCAGGAAGTATGCCTTAAAAGACCATAATCTGAGTGAAACATGTCTGAAGACTGGTTTAGTTTTGGCTATCCCTCTTTCCCTGCTTTTTACGTTTGGCATCATTTTAGGAAAGAGTTTCTTATTTACCGAAGCCAGAAATGAAATCAGTCGAACTATGGCTTACGATTATTGCTTCTGGTATTTTTTATTCATCACATTTATGGCAGTTGGAGCTGTCACGAGTTCAGCAATGCGTGGAGCTGGCTACGCCAAGCGTCCAGCGATTTACAGTCTTATTTGTATGGCGTTAAATGCTCTTTTCACACCAATTTTTGCTTTTAAAAGCATTAATCTTGGTTTTACACAATTGAATTTTGGTCTGGATATGGGAATTAAAGGCGCTGCAATTTCAACCGTCGTCGTCTACACTATATTTACTCTCTTTTTAATCAGAGATCTAATCGCGGGAAATCAAGGTTTCAAAATAATCACTCTAAAGTGGCAACTTGACAAACAAATACTTAAAGACATCTTCAAAGCCAGTTCGATTGCAGCGCTGTTGCCACTGATCACAAATCTTGTCATCATAATCATTCTCAAAGTCATGAGCTCTAAAAGTGACGTCTTAGTCGATGCCTTCTCCTTAGCAAAACGTTTCGAACTCTACTTGATTCAACTGACAGTTTGTCTGGGAGCTGGAACCATGGTTGTTATGGGTGCAAGCCATGCAACTGAAAATTACAAACGTGTTAGAGAAGTACTTAGAACCGCTTTAAAGGTCTTATTTCTTGTCGGTATACCTATTACGCTCTTCATGGTATTTGGCAATGAAATCTACTACTCTTCTTTGACTCAAGACGAAGCCATTATAGCCGAAGGTAAAAGTTACTTTTTATTTGCCTCGCTAAATATGCTTTTTACCTGCGCAATTATACTTATGAACTTTAGTTTTCAGGGAATCAGCAAACCTGCAAAACCCATCCCGTTTTCATTATTTTCGGTCATCGTTATACAGGGCTGTGCCGGCATATACCTTATAAGCCAAGGCTATAGCAGTTCTATTTATTACGCCTTGATTTCTGTTGGTACCACGATCACTTTTTGCTTAATTCTCAACAGATTCCTAAAAAGTATTAAAGAAACTGTTTAAGAGTCTCTTTAAATTTATTCACGCGTTTCCGGTTTGTTCCTAAGTCGGAATAGCCTACTCGACTTGCTGACCTAAAGTGAATCTTTTTTTGCTCCTGATCCACAAAAATCTCTAAGTCATCTTTGAAGCGAAAAATTAACGTCGTACACACCACGTGAAAATAATTTTCCTCTTGAGTAATAACTTTAGCTCTCGGCCAATTTTCAATAACTTTTACAATCGCTTCTATGGCCGCTTCTGAAGTTCCCTCATACACCAGTGGAGATATGTAATGGACACTATCAGTAGAATCAGCATGAGAACTTACACAGTTTGGACTTTCTGGAGGATCCGCTAAACGTCCTTTTGTGATCCCTAAATTACCTGGAACTGCCATACTTACTCCAATTAAGATTAAAACATAAAAAAGAATGGTATAACCAAGCAATCGATAAAGTACTTTTTTCATTTTGACTCATGAAACCAGGTCCAGACATCTTCAAAATTTTGATAATCAGCAATCAAAACATGAACTCCTATATCCAATAACATTTCTTTTTTAACCGGACACAGACCACCATTGTGTTCATCACTGGCAATGCCAAGGCTCGGCAGATTCAGTTTTTGTGCGGCGCGCATTTCAGTACTACCATCACCGACAATAAGAACTTCGCCTTCCTTTAACTGATGATCAGCCATTATTTTTTTAATAGCTTCTTGCTTATGATTTCCAACAGTTCTTACGTTTGCACCATATACTTTCTCAAAATATTTCGACATCTCAAGCTTATTTAATTCTCGGCTGACCGCTTTATCACATGAACCGGTAACCACATAATTCAGAACACTTTTACTCTCGAGAAAATCCAACAACTCTCTAACCCCGGATATTACATACTGTTCACAGTCCTCATCAAAGCCATCGACTCTCTTTTCGATTTCACCATTGAAAATCGCACCGTAATCCTTGATATAAAAATCAACAGATTCACTCTTCCCTGTATATTTTTCGATTAAATCTGCCAAGCGCTTCATTAACTGCTGCGGATTAGTCCCACCCGCATGAGCGACAAAGTACTGAAGGTCCTTCTCCAGCTCAGGATTTGTTTCTGCACGGTGATTTTTATCGATACAATCACGGGCATAAGGGTAAAGAATAAACTCCCAACCTTTTCTGAAAGTTGTCAGTGTGCCATCATAGTCTAAAATCACACATTTGATCTTATCAATTTCTGGCTTATCCAAATATTCAATCATTATTTCCTCTCCAATAAATCATAATGACTTTGGCGTAAATGTAATTAAACGAATTTGCTGTTGTGGATGATCTTCATTCCACTTAATTACCTTGTCACTAAAATCGTGCTTCGAGCCAAATATCAAAAACTTCACAGTCGGTTCTATATAATTAGCCTCAGGATCTGGTTCAACTATATTTTGAATGACTCGATCTTCGCGTTGTTCGTGACACTCAACTAACAACTCCTTTTTCAATGGCAAAGGCAACTTAGGGTTCGTATATATATCTGTCGTTAAATTAAGTAAACCACCATGTTCCACGCCTATCACTGTTCTTTGTTTACTTTCGTGCAGCATGAATGATGCCCCCAGATAATAAGTTGGCACCGGTAAACTCAGTTCTTCTTGGCTAAATGCCAGGACCTCTTCTAACGCTTCCTGTCTTTGCTTTTTAAAAGCTTCAGCAAATAGATTTCGATAGGACCGCGGATACGGCACTCCCTCTACATAAACTCTGTGTCTTTCTAAAGTATTATTTAAAACAAATTCTAAAACTTCTCTTTGTACTTCGTTTATCTTTAATTGCGTCTCATAAAAGTCTGAAACACTCTTTCGTCGTTCACCTTCGTTCTGTTTCTTAATTTGCGCCAAGATTACTTTCGTATAGATTGCCGAGTCATGCTGCTGACGTATATGAACGATTGTCATGATCGCATTCAAAGGGACAACCTTCTCTTCAAGAATACCTGGATGACTATCCTTGGAAACCAATTGATTGTACTCAATTCCCGAACGTTGAACTTTCTCTTCAAAAGTCTGGCACCCATAAAAAATGAATGATATACTAATAAATATGAATTTATTTACAATGTTTTTCGCCTTGTTGTTAAAGCTGTATTCACTCATATAATCTGATCTTTTTTTAAGTAAGCAACATAACTTTCGTTTACTTTGTATTAACTTTTCGAGTTTACGGCACCGATGCATTGTGCTATTATTAACCGGCATTGTAGATAAACAAGGATAATTCATGGCCGATACGGAAGGTAGAATAAAAGTCGTCTGTCCCAATTGTTCCACAAAACAATATGTGGATGCAGGCAGAGCTTTTACTAAAACTTTCTGTGAGAGCTGCTCCGTTCGTTTTACTATTCCAAAGCTTTTTGGTACTCTTCTTCTCCACGACATTATTTCAAATGACGAATTTTCGACCACGCACAATGCGACAAACCTCGAAAAAAGCCATTCTTGCCATGTTCGCATTTTTGATGAAGCCGTCTACAAAAATGAAGAGATACTTAAGGCTCTTAAAAATCAGATTTATAAGATCAAGGAACTAGACAGTTCCTTCATTTGTAAAGTTCACAGCTATGGCTTCGTCGGTGAAGAGTTTTATCTTGAAACAGAATCGGCAGATAACGGTTCTCTGAAAACTAGAATTACCGCCAAAAAGATGTCACAAAGAGCTGCACTCCAGTACGCCATATCTTTAGTTGAGTGTCTGGAGTCTATTTCCCAGCATAGCATCATCCTTGGCAATATAAAACCCAGTACACTTCGCTGCCTCCCAGATCGCAAAGTTCGTTTAGATGACCTGGGCATCACCCATGCCGTCGCTTCTCTTTTGGCCATTAAACAAAAAGATGTCGAATCCATAAATAACTTCCAGTACGCAGCTCCAGAAACTATTCAAAACAATGAGATCAGCCTAAAGTCCGATCTTTATGCTGCCGGTTGTGTCATTTATGAAATGATCTGCAAACTACCTCCTTTTGAAGAATACGGTTCGCAACAAAAAGTCTTAAAAGCTCATAACGATGAAGTGCCTATAGATGTAGCCGTTAGAAAGCCGGCTATTCCAACGGATGTCAGTAAGATGGTCATGAAAATGCTTCATAAAGACGCCAATGACCGTCCAGACGATCTAAAACAGGTCATCGACTGCTTTGCTGTAAATCTAAAACATGTTGATGAGGTCAAAGTCGACGAAATTAAACGTGAATTTGACATGCCAGGGCCTGACCAAACTTTAAGACCAAGACCACCAACTGAAATTGATTTAGATCTTTTATCTGGCGGTGTAAATCTCACTAAATCGTCCCAACACCTGGAAACTCAGATAGATATTGAAGACTTAAAAGAAACTACCAGCATTGATCTTCTTTTGGACCCAAACATCAAAGATGTTGAGCCCGACATAAAGCTTCAAGACACTGCTGTTGATATGCAGGACTTCGATGATTTAGAAGCTGCTTATAACGCTAAACAAAATTTCAAAATGTTATTTATTGGGGCTGTTATTTTCATCATCATTGTTGGTGGAGGTTTACTATTTGTTTTCTCTGGTGGAAAAAATTCCGAGAGAGTCCCAAACACTCAGGAAGCCCCCTCTTCAGACTTACCAAAACTCAGACAAAGAAAATAAAAACTTTATAATTACTCATACCAAAAGGGTCAATCATGAAACTGATTTCTACACTACTACTTTTCTTCTATGCCGTTGCTTTATTTGCAGAAACCACTCCTCTGCCTAAACCAAAACATAGAGTCTTCAAAGCAACCATTATTAACGGCAAGGAAAATATCCAGGAACTGAAGAAGTCGTTAAATACCCAGTCAGCTCTAAGAAATTCTGCTCTCAAAATAAAATTCAGTGAAAACAAAAATGCCGAGCAACTTAAGCAATTTGAAGAGCAATTTGCCAAATTGGAAGCTTTCCATGCTAAGAAATATGGCATGCTTCCAGGAATGACGTATCAGCTGGTAAATGAAAAAGCCACAGTCTCTCTCTTGCTTAGCGATGAACAGCTAAATAAACTTTCTGACAGCAAGTCAATCGCTAAAAACTCTACCGATTCTACCGGTAAGCTAAAAAAGTATCCACAATTCGAAATCAACTCTAGCAAAGCCATTCAGCAATTCCTTGTAGTTGCCAAACATGGTACTGCTCTCACTAAGAAAATTGAAGAACTGAAAAAAAGCCGACAAACAAAAGAAATTGCCGATCAGAAGAAGATCATCGAAGAACTAAAAAAGCTGGAAGCTGAAAAGACTAAATTCGACGAGGCGATGAATAAAAAATACGGCATCCGTCCAAAGCTTGATTATATAGTAGACATAACTTCTGTTGCTCTTTACCTCGTTCTTGAAGAGAAAGACCTCAATGAGATTGCTGCTAAACAGAGAACGCGCTACGAAGCTGCCTATAAAAAACAGCTAAATGAAAGCAAGTAAGTTAATCCTTTTACTTTTTCTTTTAAGTTCTTCGGTACTTGCTGAATCAAAAGCTTATCAGTTCTATCGGCCTATTAACGATGCAAAGGTTGAGCTTTTCGTATCTAAAGCCTTAAAAGAACTGACTTACTATGGCGATTTTGCTTTCCCAATGACTGAAGTCCACCTGCGTCAGTCAAAATTGCGAGAAGAACCAAGGATGTACTCTAGAGCAGATATTCTTAACTGGACTCTACTCAATGAAAAACTGCACTCAGAATTGGCAATTCCGTCATTTCCCAAGATTCAACACAACCTGCAATCACAGCTAAGTTTAATCAAGGCTCTAAACTCACTCATTGCAGATGAGAAGCTCGTCAAGCAAAAGCCATTCTCGAGCCTCAGCCTTACCAATCAACAAAAAAAATGGGCTGGCAAAGGCTTCTTTGGCTTTTTCTCTGAAGATCACATAAAGCTGAATCGCAACCTTTTAGACACCTTCCTAAAAGATTGTGTGAACAGCTTTCAATTCATCAAAAGACCACCAACAGGCATGCAGCTGTGTGAACTTGCAGACGCAAAAAGAGGCATATACATCATATACCTTAAACACCCTGTAGGCAGCGATGCCTTTTATTGCGAGCTGGGGCATGAGCTTTTTCATACCCTTGACCCCACCATATATGACTGGCATATGGAAGGATTAGCCAATGTTTTCTCAGAGCAATTATCCACGACATTTAATTTCTCTTGGGAGCACTTCCAAACTATTCTGAGTGACAGTAAAAAGCCCTATGGAGCCAGCTATCAAATGATGCACGAGCTTTACTTAAACGAGCCCAATTCACTTAAAAAATTTACCAACAACAAGCTGAAACGCAGTCACCAAAAATCTGCCATCGATACAGGGAAATGGCTGAATATGCGAAACGAACAACAAAAAAAACTCTACAAGCGCATTTTGAAATTACATTCTGCCGTTCTAATCGCTTCACCTCAGAATTTTATGAAAATCAACTAATCTAACATTTTTAACATTTTATCACTCCAAGTTATTTGCATTTAGAAAATGTTAAATTATCCGTCATCCTTGGCATTTTATAAATTTGCAAAAACTTTTAAATATCTAAAAACTAAACAAGGGACTTTATGTTTATAGGTAAATCGTACGACTTTCTCAAAAAGAGGTTGGCCAAAAAACTTTTATTACCGCTAGCGGGCTACATGGTCTTCTGCCAAAACCCGGCAGTTTATGGTGGTTTAGTCATAAACAATGAAAATGCACCTTCTGCCATATTTGCTCAAAATATGGACTATGAGTTAGCTTACGATGGTACTGATTATGTTGATACCTCAGATGGTGCAGGTATTGATGGTGCCGTTGTCATCATTCTAGACAGTGCGGAACAACTTATTGCTGGCTTTACTGTTGGTGGGGAAGTCCTTGCAGTCGCTGCAGGAGACGGTGGAATTACAGATCAAGATAAAATCGCTGATTTTTATTCTTCAAATGGTTTAAACTTCGATGGCAGCACAAACGATGATTTTGCTGAAGCTGACAAACTAGCCATCATTGACGTAACCAGCAACAACCTAACCCTGGCCATGCTTGAAAGCACCGATGTTTTACGCGGAAACATACTTAAACTCGATGGCAACTTCAATTTTCAACTAGGTTCTGTGGAGTATGGAGGTGGTGTACAAGGTATCGAAGGTTCAGTTGATACTGGAGCAGGGAATGATGAATTAACCTTCGACAACGGAGCTATTGCTGGCTATGTAAACCTTCGTGATGGTGATAATACAGTGACCATGGAAGGTACTGCGATTATTGGTTGGTTTGAGTATGGTGGCACTGAATTAACTACTGGACTAACTACTGGTAGTGGTAACGACATCATCCAGATCATTGATCAATCACATATTGTTGGCGATGTTTACACTGGTGAAGGTGACGATACTATAACTATTGATGGTACATATGGAGCTTATGCTGGTCTTGATGATGATTTCACTGAAAATAATATATGGGCAGGGATAAGGAACTATGCTGTCGATAATGATCCCGATCCTTTTGTAGATGATTTCGAGATTGTCGGTGGCAATCTCAACCTTGGTAATGGCGATAATACACTTACCATGCTCGGCCAAAGCGAAATTAGTGGCAATCTTATCGCTGGCAGCGGTATAGATACGGTTACCCTTTCTGGTACTAACATAACAGACTATGACGCTTTCGTATTGGGGGATCAAACAGCCTATGCTTCTCATATTGTTGGCAATGTTTATTTAGGCGCTGGAAATGACGTCATGACATTAAATGGTGACTCATTTATAGGTGACCTAGATAACTACATTGTAATCGATGACGAGGCTATAGCTGGAGACCCTGTGACAGATGATGCAGACACTGGCAATGTTTATTTGGGCGCTGGAAATGACAGTCTTACTCTAAACGATGATTCTTCAATCTTCGGTGATGCCAATGGCGATGCTGGTAACGATACAATTATTTTGAACAATAATTCTTCTGTGCTTGGCAATATTGATGGTGGAGACGGAAACGATACAATCACTCTAAATGGCAATTCTTTTGTAGATAATGACATTGATGGTGGAGACGGAAATGACATCATTACAGTCAACTCCGCAGCGTCTATTGGCGGTGCTGTACTAGGATCCGGTAATGACCAACTTTTCTATTCCGGAATTAATGATGCTGTTGATATTGCGACTACAAGTGGCAGCAACTTTGTTGTTCTTTCAGGTGTTGACCTAGTTGGCGGCTCACTTGCTGGTGGCTCAGCCAATGGCACAGCAGTAACTAGAAGCTTTGATGGAAATAGCTACACTTTTACTGGCGATTACTTCTTATTTGATGACTCTACAAGTAATGATGGTTCCATCTTTGATATGAATAATGGCAGTGACTACACACTTCACCTCATAAACGGATCTAGTATAACTGACTCGATCTCACTAGATGGCGATAATAATACACTTATCCTTGATGATACTTCATCCGTTGTTGGTGATGTTTCACTTGATAATACATCTACTGTTAAATTACGTGGAAATAGTGTAATTGATGGTGATCTTACCGACGATGCTACTGCAGATAATATTACTATATCTTTTGAGGACTCCGCTCAGATAGATGGGAATGTTACTTTTAATGACGATCCAACAAATGTGACATTTAACCTTTCAGGAACTGGTGAAAAAGTAACTGGTACTATTACTCTGGATGCTGATTCCAATAACACTGTTAACTTCACGAACTTAACCAGCGATGCGGGGACTAACTTCAGCAATTTCAATATGGATCATGTTGATACTTTTAAAGCTACTGGTGGTGAAACCATTACGCTTGCAGCTGATGAAACACTAGGTGCTGCAGGTAAAGATATTACCTTCACTCTTAGCGGCGCATCATTCAATATGGGTGGCAATACTCTTACACTCGCAGGTGATACTAATAAATTGATATTCCAGTCTAGCTCAACATTTACAGCTGCAACTGTTACTGGCTCTGGAAATGTTGACACGATTACCCTTACAGGTAACTCGACTGCCAATGCAGATTTTAATCTGGGTGCTGGAGATGACATTGTTAATCTCAACAACTCAACTATCAATGGTGAAATTGATGGTGAAGGTGGTACAGACACAATTAATCTTCAAGGTAGTGGTTCTTTAGGGGCTATTACTACACTAACTGCTATTGAAAATCTTAATGTCAAAGATGCTGCTATTTGGAACATTAATTCAAATCATACTGTTGCTACTTTCACAATTGAAGATGGTGGTACTGCAACAGTTAACAATGGTTCAACTTTGACGGCTGATGTTGTTGCCGATGGCGTACTGAATATTGCCAATGGTGCAACTTTTAATGGCCTTACTGTAAATGGTACTCTAACTCATCAATCAACAAGTGATTTGACTGCTAGTAGCCTGAATTTAACAAATAGTTCTACTATCAACGTTCTCTATGATGGCACTGGAAGTAGTGAAATATTACTTGGTGGTGGTGCAGTCACTGATGTTGATGGCATTAATGTTTCCATTGACACAGCTGATGCATTACTCGAAAATGGCGATACGATCAGCATAATCCGCAATGCAACAAGTATAGACTCCAATTTTTATAACAGTACTTCAGATTCGTTTTTTCAAACGTTTAATTTTGTTACTGGCTCTTCCGCGAATAACTTAATCGCAACTGTTGAGCGAACTGCTTATAACGATCTCGACTGTCCTGTCGCTGAAAACTTAAATGCCATGCTCACCCAGCTGGAAGCTGTTAGAAGTACGATGACAGGAAGCACAGAATTTGCTGAGTTTGAAAAAGGTACACAAGCTGACTTCGAAGAGCAAGCGGCTCAGATTAACCCTTC
>JAKVBD010000007.1 GCA_022446985.1 Lentisphaerales bacterium | reverse complement strand
TCATTTGTTCACTTTTTTCAAGACATTTTATAAATGCTTTACTATCACTGGTATTCCCAGTCTCTAAAGTAAAAGCGCTTAGAAATCCACTTGCACTGAAAGTAAAACCTGGTCGATAGCCGAATACAGTTTCACGAGCGCCCTTTTTATAAATACTGCATCATCATCGCCCATACTGTAAATTTTACATGCCGTCTTCACATCATAGTTTTACGGAGCCATTGTAAAGCGATGTTCAAGCATCAAAACTTTATCTGTAAATCGAGAAAAGTACTCATCAATTAGCATAGATTGAATCACGCTACAATGCTGCTTGACTTTAGGCAGGATTTCCTCAAGGCGTTTAATGAAATTTCTACATTGTCATATGGTATCGAGCGCCACCTCCTGCAAGCAAAAATAGCTGACCAAAGACGATTCATAAAAATTATGACTATTGACTAAAACTTAGATTACTTGCCGAACACTTCTGACTTTAAACTATTATTTAATAGTTGCTTGTGGTTTCTGTCGGAGTGTATCAAGCAAAAGTCCAGTTGCCAAACAAACTAAGCCTTGTACCTGACAACGTGGGAATCCGCGACCTTTTTTCTGTGTTTTAGGTTGGGGGAATTATTGCTGATTTTCCTCGGTATCATCCAACTGAAAAGAGGTGCCGTCAATTTTTTTAAATCTCCTCCCATACCAGAGGTTTTCAGGAGAGATGACTGTTGCTTTTTGGGTGATAAAATGAAAAAATGCCAATAACTTGAAGTAGCTTACACGAAGACGTGCTGCGGCATAAGATGCTGTATTTGAGCTGATTTGGCGTCCTGAGTCAGCGTCATAAAACCATGTCTGAACTGCTTTTACCGCTTCCGCGCAACTGGCATTTTGCCAAAGCACTTGGACGAGGAAAGCCCAAAATGTCACATCTGGTGTATAAATACGTTCACGTTGGGATGAGTTGGTCACTCTTTTTCTTTTCTCTAAAAGATCTATCGACATAACCGGACTAAAGAGTTTGCGAAGGTGATGAATTTCAAGTTTACGACAAGCCGCCAGTTGTTCTTGAATCTTCTCAAAGGTTGATTTCCGGCGGCCGCAAGAGGCTTTGAATCCAGGTAAATAAGGGGTGAAATTTATGCTGTTTTATGCCTGTTATTTATTGTAAAATAATGTCAATAAATATAGCAGTGTATTGAGTTTTTTCTTCTTAAACTAGTGCCATTCGGGACTGCCCCCTATTTTCATAATGCCAATTAAAATCTCTTAGACACAAAAACACTGAGTACCTCCTGGCTTACACACCCAGGAGGTCTTTAAATTTATAAAGAAACGCCTCGACTTTGAGGAAGCCGAGGCGAATCATATGTATATATGTCTCTCAACGGCAGGCGAGTTTACCTGCATTGATTTTGTTTCTTATCCCATGCTTTCACATGACCATAAAAGTTTTCTAAGCAAAGTGTTGTGAACTCGAATTTAAAAAACCACCCCAGCCGAAATGACTGGAGCAGTACCTGTGAAGACTCTTAAAAAAATGTCTAAAAATCGCTCTTCCATTTACACAACAAATTTCGTTCTCTCTATATAATAAATAATCATGTTAAATATTTATTACGGTAACTTTATATAAAAAATCAAACTTTTGAGACCATTTGTTTAAGAGTGAGGTTAATAAGTCATCGAATACCACAAAAAAATGTATTTTTAGAAGAAATGCAATATAATTGTCGGTGAACAAGGAAGGAATCAAACTTGAACAACGAATGGCATACCAAACAAACTTTGCTGCAAAGAGCAAAAAACCAGGATGACCAACAGGCCTGGCAGGAGTTTGTCGAGTACTATCGCAGCTTTATCCTCATGATCACCCGTAAAATGAATCTTGCCGAAAATGAACAACAGGACCTGACTCAGGAAGTTCTTTTAAAACTTTGGCAAAGCCTCGAAGGTTACTCTGCGGAAAAAGCTAAGTTCCGCACCTGGCTGGCCGGCGTCATTCGAAATACTGTACTAATGTTCTATAAATCCGATGGCCGCCGTCGCAAGCGCGAAGAAAAAGCCGGTTTTTACCAATTCCTCGAAGAAGGCGATGAAACTGAACTTGAGTCAGTGATCGAAACCGAATGGAAAACACATATCACTTCTCTTGCCATGGAAAACATTCAAAAGATCTTTTCGGGCAAAGCCGTCGAAGCCTTTCGCATGACCTTACAAGAAGTCCCGGCAGATGAGATCTGCCAAAAGCTTGACATTCAAAAAGATTCACTTTATACGCTGCGCAATCGCGTTAAACTTCGCTTTGTCGAGGAAGTCAGGCACTTATCGCGAGAACTACAGTTTTGAGTGCAGAAGATAAAGAATCGGAGAATCTTTTAAACCTTTTTGATGATGCCTTTAGTGGTGAAGGTATCGATGAAAGTCCTTTATTTTCTTCTCTTCAAAATCTATCTGAGCGCTACAGTCAAGAAGAGTTTCTTATTGCCGGTGGCATGAAGCGGATCTTTAAAGTTTTCGATACCAGAGCAGAACGTTTTGTCGCGTTAGCTAAGCTGCATGAAAATGCTCCGAAAAACCACTACGATTCTTTTATCCGTGAAGCACGCCTGACCGCTAAACTGGTTCACCCAAACATCATGACGGTTCATGACATCGGTATAATCAACGATACCGAGCCCTACTTCACCATGGAGCTCAAAAATGGCGGATCTCTAGAAGATATTCTGGCTGAGAGGAAAGAAAGAAATAGCGAATACTTACAAAGCTTTTCGCGTAATGACCTTCTCGAAGTTTTCCTGAAAATCTGTGATGCTATTGCCTTTGCTCATTTTAAAGAAGTCATTCACCTCGACCTAAAACCGGCTAACATTCAAATCGGTAACTTTGGTGAAGTTCTCGTTTGTGACTGGGGCCTGGGTAAAATTATTGGCGATGCCGAAGATACTCTGGACTCGGCCCTGTTTGATTCAGATATGTTAAACGACATGACTCTGGCAGGACATATAAAGGGCACTCCCGGATATATGGCACCAGAACAAATCGATGCCGATTTAGCAAAAAATAAACAAACTGACATTTATTCACTAGGCTGCATTCTTTACTCAGTACTTACTGACGAAATTCCCATCTCTGGTTCAACAGAAGAAAAAATAAACAAGACTAAAGCCGGTCAGATTTCAAAAGCAGATGAAAGGTTTCCAAATAAAGAAATCCCTAAAGCCTTGAGTGCTGTAGCTTACAAAGCGATGAATATAAATGCCTCAGAGCGCTACCAGTCAGTTCAAGAGTTAAGTTCAGAAGTACAAAAGCATCTCTCAGGGTATGCCACTGAAGCTGAAGATGCCGGCTTTTTGAAACAGGCTCAACTATTCTGGCAAAGGCACAAAGCTATCTGCAATTTAACTATCGTCAGTCTTACTCTGATAATCGGTCTTAGTTTTTTCTTTATTTTGCAACTGACCAAAAGCCGTGATGAAGCTATCATTGCCAAAAAAGATGCCGATGAAGCTTTAGCTCTGTATAAAGAAGAGAAAAAGAGTTTAACACAAGCTCGTAAACAATGGTCTGATGACCTTGAGCAAAGCACTGATGCCTTTCGATATCAATTGTTTTTTCACGATCCTAAACGCTTTATAAAACAAGCTATCGACGGTTTGCAGAAATCAGTTCAGCTCGATCCGGGAAATAAGCTGGCTCATGGCTTAATCGGCCATCAATATTTTATGATTCAAAACTTTCATAAAGCGAATGCCATATTTGCCGAAGAGCCCTTCGATCAGGAAGACCTGGTGCCGATCAGTCAAAAATTTTCCAAAATGAAGGAGAATGATAATAAGCTCCTTTCTATTGAGGATTTTAATGTTCTCCTTTCTGAAATCACTTATACTCGTCGACGTTATTATCTAAGCGAAAGAATGATTGAATGGGACCAAAGAAATCGCCTAAAAAAAGCAGACTACACTGAATCTGTAAAGACCGTTTTAAATGCTGTGAATGGTTTCAAACATTATGAATTTAAGTTGGAGAAAAAGACTCAATTCCTGACTTTGAAAGGTCAAAACTTAACGCAGTTAAAGCTTCCGGACAGCTTTGGTTCGGCCAAATCCTTACTCAGGTATTTACCTTTAAAATCGCTAAAACTTGTAAATACCCAAGTTATGGATCCAGATCAACTCGCCGGGCTTCATTCCCTTGAAAAACTGGATCTAAGCCAAAACAAGATGAGAAACTTAAAAGACCTGGAAAACCTTAGCTCACTCAAAGAACTGATAGTTGCTGAAGGTCAATACACCAAAAGAGAGCAGAATAAGATTCCAGCTTCAATTAATGTAACTATTCTGGGTTCACCAACTGCTCGCCGGTAAAAGTATTATTGCCGCAAAGATTGCGACGCGCCCAGCTTAAAAAGTCCTGTCCTTCCTGTAAATCCTGTCGAAAAATTCCCTAATTAGAAATCAGCATTTCTCGGTGTTCTTGGGAATGGGATTACATCGCGGATATTCGCCATACCTGTACAGAACTGAACCAGTCTTTCAAAACCCAAACCAAAGCCGGCGTGAGGAACATTGCCAAATTTACGCAAGTCTGTATACCACCAGTAATCTTCCGGATCCATATCGATATCGCGGATGCGCTGTTCAAGAAGACCAAGATTATCTTCACGCTGAGAACCACCGATAATTTCACCGATTTGTGGACAGAGGACATCCATAGCTCTTACAGTCTTTTCGTCATCGTTAAGTTTCATGTAGAAAGCTTTGATTTCACGTGGATAATCAGTGATTGTTACCGGCTGTTTGAAGATTTCTTCAGTTAAGTAGCGCTCGTGTTCAGACTGCAGATCAATGCCCCACTTAACCGGGAACTCAAATTTCTTAGGAGCCTTTTCCAAGAGCTTTACAGCTTCGGTATAAGTGATCTTGGTAAACTCGGCTTTAGAAAGCGTCTGTAAGCGCTCTAGAACAGTTTTATCAGCTCTAAGGTTAAAGAATTCGATATCCTCCAGACAATTGTCGAGAACGTAATTAAAACAGTATTTGAGATATGCTTCAGCCAAAGCGGCATCGTCATCCAGATCAAAGAAAGCCGCTTCTGGCTCTACCATCCAGAATTCAGCCAAGTGACGAGAAGTATTTGAGTTTTCTGCTCTGAATGTCGGACCAAATGTATAAATACGTCCAAGAGCACAGGCATAGGTCTCACCATTGAGCTGACCACTGACAGTCAAATGAGCTTTACGACCAAAGAAATCTTTTTTGTAGTCGATTTCACCTTTATCAGTTTTCGGTGGCTTATTTAAGTCTAAAGTCGTTACCTGGAACATCTCACCTGCTCCTTCACAGTCAGATGCCGTAATGATCGGAGTATGCAGGTTTAAAAAATCATTTTCCTGAAAGAATTTGTGCGTCGCCATAGAAAGAGCACTGCGGACACGTGCAACAGCGCCAATAGCATTTGTTCTTGGACGTAAGTGAGCTACTTCACGAAGTTTCTCAAAGGAAATTCGACCTTTCTGCAGTGGATAACTTTCATCTGTATTTCCATAAATGGTGACCTCCTCGGCCTGCATTTCGTACTTCTGACCTTTTCCTGGAGACTCAACAATTTTTCCCTTAATAGCAAGGGAAGCACCAGTGTGAAGTTTAGTGATCTCATCGTAATTTTTTAGTGTATTATCAGCAACAACCTGCAGTCCTTTTTGCTTGGAACCATCATTCAGTTCGATAAATGAAAAGCCACCTTTAGAATCACGACGGGTTCTTACCCAGCCTTGTATGATAACTGACTCAGCGATGTGTTTATCTTGTAAATTTTTTAAAAGGACTTTTTCCGACATAAGCTAGCCTGCATTAGAAATTCATTTTCTATGATTTTACTCTCATGGAAATAGAAATTCTATGACCATTTAACTGAATGAGAAAATAATTTTTAGACAGGATTAACAAGATTTACAAGATATATTTGGGGAAGTTAAATATTTAGGGCAAAAAATGGTTATCGATGAATTAACACAATCAGTTATTGGATCTGCATTCAAAGTATACAACACTCTAGGTTTTGGATTTTTAGAATCAGTTTATGAGAAAAGTCTAATGATTGAATTAGCTAGAAATGGTATTAAAGCATCTTCTCAAGAGCCAATAAATGTTATCTATGAAGGGCATAGTGTAGGCGACTTCTATGCTGATATTCTAGTTGATAATAGACTAATCCTTGAATTGAAAGCAGTTCATACACTTAATTCTGCACATGAGGTTCAACTTGTGAATTACTTAAATGCTACTGGAATTGATAATGGCTTACTTATAAATTTTGGTTCCAAAATAGGCTTTAAACGAAAATTTAGACAATACAAACGTAATTAAAAAATCTTGTTGATCTTGTTAATCCTGTCTAAAAAATTTCCCAAACATACCTCAAAAAAAATCCTGTATAAACAATTAATCAAGACCTAGGCTGATTATTAGGTTTTTGAAAGCGATCGATGTAAGTACATCTTTGGCAAAGGTCTTCAACTAATTTATTCGCCTGAAAGCCTTTAAACATCTTCATAGCACGCTCTGAGTTGAGAATATCTACCAATGAATCTTTAGTAGCATCGCCAAGTTTGATCACTCCTTCACAATCAAAGCAGCAAGGAACTACCGTACCATCACTGAGAATGGCAATTTGGTTTTTTAAAGCTTTGCAGCGACCATTTTCACTTTGAAATGGCATATCGAGAGTCGGCCAGTCAAAATTCTCTGAGACATTCAAAAACAAGTTGCCTTGGAGGCGGTTACCCAAACTCGAAAGATTATTTATAACATCATCCGGTATACCGAAAGATTCCTGAATACGACTTATGGTCAGCTCATTCTTTTTGAGAGCTTCTTGGAGGGTTTCACCATTCCATAAGCGATAGTGAATGTGAATGTCATCATTTGCCTCAAAAGCTTTTTTTGTGAAGCGAAAAATCTTTTCCAGGTAGCTTTTGTTATCCATACCTTTGTAATTGGATTCAAAACTTTGCAGGGAAAAGTTTACTTGTAAAATAGCCGGAGAAAGAAGAGTCTCCTGCATTTCACTATTGAGTAAAACTCCATTTGTGACAATAGAAACAGGCATACCATTTCTCTCACAGATTTTCAAAAGTCCTTTGAGACTTGGATGAAAAAGAGGCTCGCCCATTACATGCAGGCAAATCATATTTGTCAGCGGGTTCAACTGGACAATGAGATTCTCAAAGAGTTCCTCATCCATAAAGGCAGTTGGCCGCTTGAGTGACGATTGCGGGCAAAAATCGCACTTGAGATTACAGCTATTGCTGATCTCGACATATACTTTTCTAAAATTAATCTTGCGCATGCCGCCAACCATAACTCAATTCTCAAGAAAGAAAAGCAATGAGTTACTATTTGCCTTCGCGTTTGAGTTTTGCAATTTCCTGACGCAATTCAGAATTCTCAGCCGAGAGTTTCATAAACTGCAATAAGATTGTCGGAACTCTTAATTTTCCTTCTGAATAACGCCAGATATTAGATCTATCGTATCCAGTAATCTTAGAAACGTAAACCGGGCCGCCCATCTCGCTAACCCATGCTTCAAACTCAAGTCTTGCTTCGTCGTCCATAAACTCTTCTTTATTTAAATAATTTCACGCATTGACGCTAAGACGCAAAGAAAACACATACTATGCTCTTAAAACTATCTTCGACCAGATTATTTATTGTTTTCAGGCAAAGACACTAAGACGCAAAGGGCTGGAGATTATTAACTATGCGTTTAAGTCCATGCTTAATCAGTGATTCATTGAAGTTAATGAGTAGCCCAAGTTTCTTCTTTGTCAGCTTTAAATAAGTCATCAGCTGCTTTTTATGAACTTCACTAAGGTCTTTTACTGACTTTAATTCAACAATGACTAAATCATTAACAATGATATCTGCTGAAAAGCCTTCATCGAATATTATTCCATCATAGTTAATGGGAATCTTGACTTGACGCTCGCACCAGAAGCCTCTCTTAATCAATTCATGAGCTAGTGCCACTTCATAAAAATGTTCTAACAGACCTGGCCCCAAAGTACTGTGAACTTTAACTGATGCATCGACGACTGCAGCTGCAATCTCATTTTCATGCATAATTTACCCTTGTTGTTAACCCTTTAAAAAACTTCACACAAGAAGTTTTAATATTTTAAAATTTCACGCAAAGACGCTAAGACGCAAAAGGAAAAAAATAAACTCTTTGCGCCTTGGCGTCTTTGCGTGAGACAAAAATATCCTCTATCAATAACAAGTGTGAGACAAAAAAATCCCCTAAACCGAAGCTTAGAGGATTTTGAAAATTAGATATTTTCTTTAACGATGTCCAAAGCAGCTCCGATAGCTTCATCGAGCTTCTCAGGGCTCTTACCGCCGGCCTGAGCCAGTTTTGGGTGTCCACCACCGCCACCATTCACAATGCGGGCAATAGGATTGATCATAGCGCCAGACTTAACACCTTTAGCAACGAGGTCGTCAGATACACCAACAACAAGCATTGCTTTGGCATTCAGTTCAGCACCTAGAACCACAACGCCGGTTCCAAGCTTAGAACGAAGACTGTGAGCGAGGTTTTTCAGACTGTCGACATCGCTAACTTCAACTTTCTTAGTAAGGATCTTAACGCCTTCATGTTCAACAGCAGCATTGAGCATTTCGTCTGCTTCAGCCAGAAGAACTTTCTGTTTAAGAGCATCGTTTTCTTTCTGTAGAGTTTTGATCTGCTCAAGAAGCTTTTGAACTCTTTCCGGAGCTTCTGTTGCAGGGCACTTAAGAGGTGAAGTTACATTGATCAGCAGCTCTTCAGTCTCAGCAGCTTTTTCAAAGGCAGCACGGCCGGTAACAGCTTCGATACGGCGGATACCGGCAGATACAGAACCTTCAGATGTTACTTTGAATGAACCGATATCACCTGTGCGACTGACGTGAGTACCACCACAAAGCTCCATAGAGAAATCGCCAATTTGAACAACGCGAACTTCATCGTCATACTTTTCACCGAATAATGCCTGAGCACCCATAGCTCTGGCTTCATCGATAGCCTTAACATGAGTTTCAAGAGCTGCATTCTTAAGAATTTCGCTGTTCACTAAAGCTTCTATTTTCGCAATATTTTCGCGATTTACGCCTTCGTGGTGAGAGAAGTCAAAACGCAGGTAACCAGCTTCAACAAGTGAACCTTTCTGCTCAACATGATCGCCAAGAATTTCTTTAAGTGCAGCGTGAAGTAAGTGAGTTGCAGAGTGATTGCGACGAATGTTATTTCTTCTTTCAAGATCGTAAGAAACTTCAACTGTTGCACCTTCAGCCGGAGCATCACTACCGTCTAGATAATGCAGAGTTGTGTCGCCATTCTTCTGAGTATCAACGATGTGATAAACTTCAGAACCAACTGAAATTGATCCGGTATCACCAACCTGGCCACCCATTTCCGGGTAACAGACAGATTTATCAAGGATCACAGCAGTCTTATCTTTCATCTGCACAACTTCTTTGATCACAGCTTCATTGCTGTTATCAAAACTGAAACCTAAGAAGTCAGTAGCTTCTTTAGTCTTAATTTCAGATAGAGAAATGATTTCTTTCTTCTGGGCAGCACGAGCTCTTTCACGCTGCTCTTCCATGAGTCTTTCGAACTCTTCAGAGTCAACTTTCAGGCTGTACTCACGAGCCATAAGCTCAGTCAGGTCAATTGGGAAACCCTGCTCATCGGCAAGTTTAAATGCAAAAGCACCAGAAATTGTGTCGCCTGCTTTAAGATTAGCAACTTCACCTTCGAAAAGGTTAATACCACGGTCAAGAGTTCGGTTGAAAGCTTCTTCTTCACTGCGAAGAACAGTAGCAATGTGGCCACGACCTTTTTCAAGTTCAGGGAAGATATCGCCAAGCTGATCAGCAAGAGTGTCTACCAATTTGTAGAAGAACGGTTCGTTTAGACCAATTGTACGGCCGTAACGAACAGCACGACGAAGGATACGACGAAGAACGTAGTTACGATCGCCATTTCCAGGCTGAATACCATCGACAATTGAGAAAGAAAGAGTACGGATGTGGTCAGCAATAACACGGAAAGCGATATCGACTGTTTCTTGGTCATTTTTCGCTACAAAGTTGCCGTGTGCATCCTTTTCAGGAAGAGTTGAACCGTATTTCTTACAAGAAAGCTCAGATATCTTAGCGAAGATCGGTGTGAAAACGTCAGTCTCGTAGTTTGAGATAACACCAGAGAAATCTGTGAAACCTTTAGTATTTTGCATGATAGAGCAAAGACGCTCAAAACCCATACCGGTATCGACATTCTTAGAAGGAAGTTCAGAGAAAGTACCATCCGGCTCAGCATTCATCTGAATGAAAACGTTATTCCAGATCTCGATACACTTATCAGAGTCCATATTAACTAATGAACCTTTAGTATCGCCTTCAGGAGTCAGGTCAATGTGAATTTCAGTACAAGGACCACAAGGACCGGTTTCACCCATCATCCAGAAGTTGTCGGCTTTATTACCATTAACGATGTGAATATCAGGATCCAGGCCTGCTGCAACGATGATCTCTTTCCAAAGGTCATAAGCTTCCTGGTCAAATTCTGCAGGATCGCCTTTGGATTTGTCTGGATTATAAACAGTTACATAGAGACGCTCGACCGGGATTTTACAGGTTTTAGTCAAATATTCCCAGGCCCATGAAATTGCTTCTTTTTTGAAATAGTCATTGAACGACCAGTTCCCCAGCATCTCGAAAAATGTATGGTGATAAGTGTCCATTCCAACATCGTCCAGGTCATTGTGCTTACCACCGGCACGGATACACTTCTGAGTGTCTGCTGCGCGGCCTGGCGTGTATGGGCACTTTTTCTCACCGAGGAATATCGGTACGAACTGATTCATACCAGCATTGGTAAACAGCAGGTTAGGGCTGTCCGGCATAAGGCTGGCAGATGGTACGATCGTATGTTGCTTCGACTCAAAAAAATCGAAGAAACTCTGACGTATTTCTTTAGAAGTTAACATGTATAAACTCTTACTATTAAAATTGCTTGATCAAAAATTTGTGGCGTAATATAACTGGAAATGGTATGTGTGCAAACCACTGCTTTAGAAGATTGGGAAACAGTCTCTTAAGCAGGAAATTGATCAAGCAATTTTAGAGTTTAGTTATTTAAAAATTCCCGCTGCTAATGCCTGCTCAGTAATTTTTTCCTTTAGAGGATTTAATAGACCATCGTAGCTTTCTATGAAGTTCTTATACTCTACAGATTTAAAACCATTCTTCCTTAAAATCGGACCTCTTTGCTTCCACATATCAGTAATCTTCTTATTCAACTCTCTGTTAATAACAGAATCCTGAATTTTAGAGAGAGCTCTTTTTTGATCCATGTTCAGGAAAATTTTAGAGTATTTCTTCGTAAGGTAAAATTGGCGCTTAAAGATCATTGAATCCTTAGCATTGAAAACTATTTCAAAATTATCTGTTCTGAAAGGCGATGCCGGATAGCCATTTTTATTGTAGAGGTTGGCATGTGGAAAACCCTTATAAGCATAGCGTACAGCAACAATTTTAGTTACTTTGGTGCTTGATACAACAACCTTATCTTTAGAAACGGAAGCATCTGCAATGTAAAACTTTTGATCGGCGCCAGCTACCTCGAAACCTTCTAGTTTATCTGAAGTTAATTGACGACCTTCAACCGTCATAGCCTTAACCATCAGTCCAGAACCTACATGATCAAAGTTCAACTCAGCCTGGGCGCCTTTCAATTTAACATCTCTTAAAATCGGACCGCTGTAAACCAGATCTTCACCATAAGCAAATTTCTTAGCACCAGCTAACAAACGCTCACTGACCGGAATTTTTTGAGGTGGGTGAATATTTGTTCTATCACCAGCATCGATCGCAACTGCCATAGCGGTATTTTCCAATTCAAGAGCCGCTTTCTGACTATCGCGAAGTACCGGGTAAGTTATACCATGCTGATACGGATTTCTTCCATAAGCAGCTAATTGAACAAATAAGAATGGCATATCCGGATCTTGAAAGTCATGACGCCAGCCTTCAATCATAGCTTTAAATAAATTTTCGTACTCTAAGCTACTTTTGACATCAAGAGCATTACTTTCACCTTGGTACCAGATAAATCCTTTGATCGGAAAATCTTTGTAGCTGGCAATCATTGAGAAATACATGTTGCGCGGCGTTCGACCAAATTTTTTATAATAGGAAGAAGGCATCCATGTTTTTATATTACTACCGCCTTTATTGGCATCGATAAGGCCTACAGGAACATTGATGTGTTTCTGTAACTTCTGAGCAAAAACAAAACCTACTGCTGACATTTTCAGAATGACTTTTTCTGAACAAGCCTGCCACTTCCCTTGCATAACAGCGTCTTTCACAACCGGAACATCATAGGTCCCGGCATCTGCTGAAGACTTATCCATTAGAATCATGCGAAGGTCTGTATTTGACTTGGATTCAGCAATAATATCTCTGTATTGCTGACCGATCTCTCCTTTCCAATTGTTATAACGGCTGATGTCGTAATCCATATTCGACTGACCGCCACAAAGCCAGATATCGCCAACAAGAATATTGCTGAATTCTATGCTATTTGATCCCTTAACCGACATATTGTGCGGGCCGCCCGCCTGCATCGGTTTCAGTGCCACTTTCCAAGCCCCATCCTTAGCTACCGTAGAAACAGACTGGCCATTTATTTCTACTGTTACTTTTTCACCTTCATCGGCTTTCCCCCAAACCTTTACGGCTTTATCCCTCTGCAGCATCATATCGCTGCTAAATATTTTCGAAACAGAAACTTCTGCTGAAGCCCCAAATGGGCAGCCAATTAGAGCTGTCAAAGCTAATTTTTTTAAATTTCTCATCTTCACATCACCACAGTTTGTTATTGTTTAATCGATCGCCATAAATGTTTGCCGTTTTCCAGAGTGCTGTTTGCCGACATAACAGTCACCCCTCCATCAACAAATAGATAGGGTTTTCTAAAACCGTTATTATGATGGTTATGATCAACCCCGTGTTTGTAGGTTTGGCCATCGATCACTTCTTCATAGGTATTTACAACATCTAAATTATTAACTTTTACAGTCGCGACTCTATAGCCGGTCCCTACCTGATTTTTGTAGTCAGCTAACTCAGACATAAGGATTGTCTCTCCAGCAACTTCGACCTGAGCGAGAAACATAGATTCTTTAAAATCAGGATTTGCTGTAGAGTCACCTATACCAGATAAAACTGGACTGCCATTGAAGCTGACTGCATTGAAAGCATAAGTTCTGCGATATCTTTCTTTACCTTCTGAACTGGGAGCACCGGCAGGATAAAGTGAGTCTATGTCGTCAAATGGGCATTTAAACACTTCAAATAAAGAATCATACTTGGGGTACCTCCCCATTCTTTCAGCTTTGGGAATCATTCCCAAGTAACCTTCCATAAGGCAATCATCCCAGGAGTATTGGAGCTCTGAACTTTTGCCACCACCAAAATTTTCATCTGGAACTACAGCCCTGATCAGTTTCCCGCCATTATCAGTCGTATAACCCATACTGGCTTTATAGATCTGCCCTAAGTTAGAAACACTTACGGCCATCATTGCTGAATTTTTAGCTTTGGTAAGTGCAGGAAGAAGAATGGTCATGAGTATGCCCAATACCGCGATAACCACAACAAGTTCTAGTAAAGTAAAACGTTTCATTATTAATCCTCAACACATAAGATTTATAATAGAAGATTAAAAATGTTAGTTTGTTACAAAAAATAAAAAATTCCATAAAAAAAGAATATATAAATATGAAATATATTAACATTTTAAATTTTTAAAGATATTTAATTTTTTATTAATTGTAGATTTATTGCTGTCTTAACTTGCCTTAACTGTGAATGAGCTAGATTAGCAAAAAAATTTCAGGAATAGATATGACAACTTTAGGTAGCCATAGCGGCAAATTTCATGCTGATGATGTTTTTGCCATCGCAGCTTTAAGTATTCTTCACCCCGACTACGAAATCATTCGCTCCAGAGATCCAGAAGACTGGGCCAAATGTGACTATCTGGTAGATGTCGGTGGCGTTTACGATCACGAAAAGAAAATTTATGATCACCATTTTCGTAATGGTCCAACTTATGAAGACGGCCTCCCCATGTCTTCTGTTGGTTTAATCTGGAAGCACTATGGAGCTGATATATGTCAATCTGCAGAAATTGCAGAGCGCATCTGTAAAAAATTAATTCGTACTCTCGATGCTCATGACAACGGCATAGAATTGACAGTAAAAGCCGATAATGGTTATAGCGTTAGTGATGTTTCAGTCAGTGCTCTTTTATCGGTCATGAATCCTTCTGATTTTTCAAAAGCCGATGAAGTTTTTGAAGAAGAAGTCATCCGTGCACGTAAAGTTCTGCTTGCCTATATCGCCAAAGCTCAAAAATGGTTTAACAGCAAGCAAGAAACACTGGAAGCTATTTCTAAAGCCAATTCTGCAGCTAAAAAGTATATAGAAGTTTCACAGGAGTGTAACTTTATGGAACACTTACTAAATTCTGAAGATGGCAATGAAATTCTTTACGTTATGTACCCAAATGACGGTAAGTGGTACGCTCGAACTGTTGCTGGTGATTTAGGAAGTTTTGATGACCGCAAGTCTTTCCCTGATAAGTGGGCCGGGCTTAGAGATGAAGAATTTTCTAAAGTAGCTGGAATTCCAGACGGAGTTTTTTGTCACCACTCCACTTTCATTTGTGGTTCCTACAGCCATGAATCTACTGTAAAATTGATTGAAATGGCTATAGAAGCTTAATGTAAGCCGATTAACAATCGAGGCTTTCTGCATAAAAAAGGCAGTTTCAATCTTTTGAATCTGCCAATGATATTGCAATTAAAAATCTACGTTAAGCTGACATCTGCATTAGTTGCCAAGTAGAAGCGTTTCACTTCAACTTTGATTATGTCGCCATCATCTCTTTCGAAAATATAGTAGCCTTCCATAGTACCAAACGGAGTATCGAGTATACTGAAACTGTCATACTCGTAAAACTCTCCAGGGGTAATTGTCGGGGTTTCGCCAACTACGCCACTGCCCCGTACTTCATGCTCGTCTCCTTCAGCATTAATGATCTTCCAATAACGACTCTTTAAAGTTACGTTCACTTCCGATTCATTGTGAATGATGATATGATACGAGAACAGGTAACGATTCTGTTCCGGAGATGAATGATCCGCCTGGTACGCCGGCAATGCACGGACTCGTATTCCTTCCGTCACAACCTCTGATGATATAAAATCCATTCTGTACCTCTCATTCGCCTATCAGTGTATCACACCCTTCCCGGTGTCTAAGTTAATAATAATTTTAAAATTTTCTCAGTGCAAGACTTAAGACAAAATTCGTTAGCTTTGTTTCGAATTTTCTTTCGTAAAACAACCAAAAATTATGGCACACAACATGCGCCAGATAATGAGCGAGTCAATAGAAAACAGTGAGAAAAAAAATGGGAATATTTGATTTTTTCAGCCGGCTTTTCGGAAGCGCAACACAAGAAACAGTCGTCAAAAAAGCTGCTGTGTCCAAACAGGTAACTAAAGAGGAACAAGCTGAAACTGAAGAAGAACCTGCAGAGGATGAAAACCTCTGGTGGGAAAACCCAATCCTCAAAGATGAATCCGTTCATTTCGAATCAGTTACAAACACAATTCTCTATGATGAACTGCATAGAAGTGTCAAAGAGCACCGCCTTGAAATAATCGAAATCCCCAACAACATTGCTGCGATTTTAGACATACTGCACCGCAAAAATTTTAAGTATCCAGAGATTGTCAGTCTTGTTGAGCACAGCCCGGTTTTAACAGGCGACTTCTTATCCATTTCAAATTCTGCAGCATTCAATCGCGGCATTAAAATTAAGAGTCTTGCACAAGCCCTTCCAAGACTTGGAAAGCAGTCAATTCAATTCAATCCATTCTTTTCCTCAATGCGTCCAAGCTGACCATTCCAGATAAACCAATTTTTACAAATATTGCCGAAGAAGTTATTATCGAATCTCAGGCTGTTGCTAAAATATCAAGAATTCTTGCCGAACACCTGGGTTTAGATCCAAATGAGGCCTTCCTTGCAGGTCTTCTTCACAATGTCGGTAAACTCGGACTTCTCAAACAGATTTCTATTCATTATGAGCTCCCAGATGACCTTGATGTTGAATACCACCAATCTTTATTTAAGAACATCTTCCCAATATTCCATAATGAAGCCGGGAAGATCATCGCTAAGTCTTGGACACTTGATGAAAAAACAGTTGACGTCATCCACCTACACAACAACCTACAAAAAATGATTGATATGGACTGTCCAAACGATCACCTTCGTATGGCAGCTTTAATCAACCTCTCAAGTTACATCAGCCGCATTCTTGGTTTCAGTGATTCTCTGCATGACGGAGCAGAGCTTTTTGGCCAAGGTGCGTGTCAAGTACTCAACTTTGAAGACACACCGGCTAACAGAAGACTCTTAGTTAAGATGTACGACGATATTATTGACCATGAAGAAGAGGCTGTCGCTTAAACCGACAGATGAAACTCAACTGTTTTCAAGACTCGACCATTCACTTGAATCTGGAGTTTATGTATCCCTGAATAATACTTTCGGGTGGATATTTTCCGGACAGAGTGACTGGAACTAAAGTTTTTCCCACCCACTATTTCACACTTGGAAAGTTTAAAAACTTTCGGACTCAACTTACCATTTGCCTTCATGTGCTGAATAACATAATCAACCATAAAAAGCCCTTTTTCCGCTTTAAGTTCAAAGTTAAAGTTTAACTTATCCCCTAAATTAATTTCAGCTTTTTCCAAAGTAAGTTTTTTGCACTCTACAGGCTCATCAACAGCATAACCACAAAGTTTCAATGCGTGCTTATTGCCTTGCTTAAATAAAGTTCTGAGAGCGTGCTTAATGAGCCAATCATCCACTCCTTCACTTTGCCATTTTGTCATGATTTCAACTACAAGATCAGGATGATCCTTAGCAATATCATTCAAATTATTAGCTACAGAACGACGAACGTAAAGCTGAGAATCAAACTTCAAAATCTCAAGAATTTGCAAAACTTCAGAAGGATCTTTAACAAAACGATGTAAGCGAATACTCATTGGCAGTCGCGGACGACAGCCTTCAGAAGCTAAGCGCCGAACATGACAATTGTTGTCAGTTGCCCAGACTTTCATCTGCGCCATGCTTTTTTCCGGGTATTTTTGAATGAAGTAACGTATGCTGAATTCAGCGGTAAATCTCTTCGTCAATTCTTTTTGAATATCCATTGATTCCTGAAAATGATCCATGCCGGCGAGGGACACAAAAGCACACACAGCCATGTAAATAAAGCCATCATAGCCCTCTAACTCTTTTTCTGGTAATTCATCACCTAGAGAGCTGAAAACGACGTCTACGGCCTTTAAATAGCTTTGAGGTAAGTTATCTCTTAGAGCCTCGGCAATGCGATTATTTCTTTCAGAAAAGCTTAAATCTTCAAAGCTCTTGTACACTTGCTGCTGAAAAGATTGTTGATCGAATTCACTCCAGGATTCTTTGATTGAATTTGATAATTCGGTGATGTTTCCTTTGTGAAAAACATCCTTTAACAGAAACTTTTCAGCCACAGTTTTACTCCCTGATCATGATATATTTTGACCAGAACTCAACGGAATTTTTATAGGCTTCACGATCAATAGCAACACCACTGCCACCTTCTTCAACTCCTAGAGCATTGCGCATAGCAGTAATCGGACGCATAGGCTCAACTTCAATAGTTGCGGCACCACCAATAGAAACAATTGCCCAATCAGCTTCGACAGGATCATCCTCTTTAGCCATTTGCTCACGGCTATAAAGAATCAAATGAATATATTCAGCAACTGGAGTTTCAACACCACTAATCCACTCCACCAATACGGCTATCTCGTTTTCATTTCTAGCTTCGTAGTCAGTATGGAGAGTCGCACCGTTTTTAATCGCTTCGGCTTTGTCAACAGTTAGAGACTTAATTGAAGGAAATTTGTAAGTGCCATCAGAATTTTTATTTGATATAGCAAGGATCTTGCAGAAGTCAGCATAACCTGGAAATTCTGCAGCTGGTTCTTCTGCCAAAGAGATAAGCTCTTTAACTATTTCTGGAGTGACTTTAGTTCCGTGAAAATCTGGAGAGTATTGCCTTTCGGTAAATTCACACATTTGGATAGACATAAAAAAGACCTCTTTAAATTTATCTGAATAAGATAAAAGAACAGGCCATTGATTCAATCGCTATCCGGAAGTTGTTAACTTTTTAACAGTCTATAATATAATATTCTTTTAAATATATATAAATTTATTATTATTATACTCTGTTAGTTGTGTTGATAACTTCATAAGTCTTTGGTTTTTATAGTTAACTTAATGCAAATTTAAATGTTAATTAATAATTGAATAACTTTGTTAATAACGATATTCACAGGGTTGTTGTGGTTTTATTAAAATTTTATTAATAGGTTATCCACAGGTTTTCGACAATTTGAATTTGTAGTTGAAATAAGATACATGCTTGAGATTTTAGAAGCAAATTTTTCATAAAAAAGTCCGATATTTTACTTCCGGATCTCTACTCAGTGATTAGTCTTCAGTCGACTTCGTCGGAGTGATCAGTATATGAGAATTTAGTTGTCAGACGACTTTGTCGAAGTATTCAGTTAAAATTAGTAAATTGGATCAGCTTACTTTTGCTGAATACTGACGCACAGCGTACTGAATATTTCTTATTGATTATTCCGCCCCATGGTGCTTTTTAGCTTGTTTGATGAATTTGCCGTGTGCAGCTTTTTTAACCTTGGCTAATTCATCGAATAAGGCTTGGGCTTTTTTGACATCGCCGCTGTTGAATTTAGGAGCAAAGTTATCGATCACTTCACATATCCATAAAGTACTCTTCATACTGAGTATGCTGTTCTGTATTTAAGAAGGCCGGCTTCATTTTAGCTGTCATTATGGACAATTATTTAAGTCCTAAGGCAGCTTTTTGAGCTTGAGCCATAAGGTTTGGATCATTTTTTGAAGTTTTCAATTGTTTTGTAAGGTGCCTTCATGTCGCGCATGGCAACTCTGAATGGATGGTCTTTACCTTCATATGGAACTTGAGATGAACAGCCAAAAGCAAACAAGGCTGCAATGAGGAGTGATAGTTTGTACATAATTTACCTATTTATATGTATTTAAATACCGCCGAAATAAACTTCTTTGCCTGTTAAATTTTAAGAGTTGAATTTAAAAAATTTTTAAGTTTAAATGAAAGCTTTGTATTTGATCTTGTAAATTTCTGCTTGGCTTCGACTGTAGTGCCAAATTTTTGAAAGGTTTAAATTTGACTCACGACGTTATAATAATCGGTGCTGGTGCTGCCGGCATGATGTGTGCAATAGAAGCGGGTAAGCGTGGCAGAAATGTTTTGTTGCTTGATCATTCAGATAAGCCCGGGCGCAAAATTATTATATCTGGTGGAGGTCGTTGTAATTTTACTAATATGGGAGTTACACCAGAAAATTACCTTTCCGAAAACCCTCACTTCTGTAAGTCTGCTTTCAAGAGATACTCACAGTACGATTTCCTCGATCTTGTAGAGAAGTATGAAATAGCCTGGCATGAGAAAAAGCTGGGACAACTGTTTTGTGATAAATCGTCAAGAGATATCGTTAAGATGCTCTTAGCTGAGTGTGATGAAGCTGGTGTTAATTTGAAGACAGGTTGCAAAGTGCAAGAGGTCTCAAAATTTGATGAGCAGTTCTCAGTTAACACTTCTTTAGGAGAGTTCAGCTCTGAAAGTTTGGTGATCGCCACTGGCGGGCTTTCTGTTCCTGGAACAGGTGCTTCTGGCTTTGGTTTTAAAACAGCTGAACAATTTGCTTTAAAGATGATTCCCTCCAGAGCTGCTCTTGTTCCTTTTTTATGGGATGAGAAAAGTAAAAGTGTTTTTGAAAATCTTTCGGGTATAGCCCTACCCTGCTCTGTTAGTTGTGGATCTGGAAAGTTTGACGAAAGCTTTTTATTTACTCATAAAGGCATAAGTGGTCCAGCTATGCTACAAATTTCCAACTATTGGCAGGAAGGACAAGAGATATCTATCGACTTATTACCTGATGAGTCAGCTGATTTTTTACTTTTGGCTAAAGAGAAAAGCCCGGGTAAAAAGATCGAACAAGTCATTCAACCATTTTTTCCTAAACGGGTTTTTGAAACATTTAAGAAATCTTTCATCACAGATAAGAGATCTATGGCGCAAATTCCTGAAAAGGTTCTCCAACAGATTAATGACAACTTTAAAGCCTGGAAGGTGAAACCGGCCGATACAGAAGGCTACAAAACAGCTGAAGTGACGGTTGGTGGGGTTGATACAAATGAATTGTCGTCAAAGACCATGGAAGCGAAAAAGGTAGCTGGTTTATACTTTGTTGGTGAGGTTGTAGATGTTACTGGATGGTTGGGCGGATACAACTTCCAATGGGCCTGGTCTAGTGGTTGGTGCTGCGGCCAGTTCTGTTAAATCTTTAGTAATTAAATATTCGTTAAATTTTTCTTTGCTTTTCACTTTCCCCAAACATTACTGTTAATATTAGAGAACCCCGCGCGCGAGTCGTCTCAGAAGAAATGTACAACTACTTAAACTTATGAGGAGTGATGGCATGGATGTGATTGACACCAAGTCGATTTATCAGGATGTTTTACAAATGCAGTTAGATGAATGGCGTTTGGAAATCAGGCGCATGAGGGCCAGAGCCAAATATGCAGAGGAAGGGGTTAAGTATTTTTATTTTGAGCAGTTGGATGCTCTCGTTAAAAAGCGTGAAAGAGTTGAAAGTAAATTGAGTAAGTTGCGAAATGTAAGAAAGAGATCGAATTGGAAAAAGCTCCGTTTTGATTTTGAGAAATCCTGGGATGATCTCGCTAAGTCTATGAAAGTAGTTGAATTAAAAATGCATTAACCCTGTCATACTAATTATTTCGGGGGTTTTGGAGAAAGAACAAGGGTAACCTGGAACGATGAGGGCGTAGTTCCAGGTTTTTTATGTCTATAAAAAACTCTACTATCAAATGGCAGTGGAGTTCTAGTTACCTGGATTAGGCGTGTGTGTTATGACTTGAGTGAAAGCTTTTGTATTCTTCGATATGATTTTCCATATACATTTTCAAAGTTTTCTCGGGAGCTTTGCGAAGATCTACTGCTATGAGTCCATCAAGAGTATCTCCAAAAGAATCATCTACTGTAAAGCTGTAGAGTTTTCCGCCCAGTTTGAGGTACTGCTTAATGAGAATTGGAATATCTTTATCCTTCTCTATACTGCGAACCAGTTGTGAAACGACATTTTGATCATCAAGGTTTATACTATTGCAGAAGGTTTGGACATCAGCATCGCTTTTAAATTGACATCGATATTTTTTGCGGGCTTTTACATCTGTGTTTTCAGTGACCATCAATTGAGATATTAGGAAGCGCGACTTTTCGTCGTAAGTATTTGACACAGATACAGCTCCGAAAAGGAAATAATACTTGGGGTTGTTGATGATAAAACGGCAAATCCCTTTCCACAATAGAAGTAATGGAGCGAATTGTTTCTGGTACTCTTTGCGAATAAAAGATCGACCTAACTCCAAGCCATTTTTGATCTCTTCTTTGAAGTCTTTTGAGTACTTGTAGAAACGCGAAGTATAGAGCCCTCTGACGCCAAATTTTCTGAGAGTTCTATCACCTGGTGCGAAGCGGTAAGAACCGACGATTTCTTTGTTTTTGTTGTTCCATAAAACAAGGTGAAGATACTTGTCGTCATAGTGGTCGAGATCAAGGCTTTTGCCAGTTCCCTCGCCTACTTCACGGAAGGTAATCTCTCTTAATCTCCCAAGTTCTATAATGACATTTGGGAAATCCTGAATAGTTCCATAATAGACTGAGTAATCTTTCTGATCCATCAAGTGTTTTTCTGGTGTAAGAGATGAAATGTCAGCTTCGAGAAGAGCCGGGTCAACAGCTTCTTCGATATCCTCAATGTCTTCTTTTTTATTGACTGCTTTTTTCTTATGACGTTTAGTAATGACGTCGTAAGGTTTTTCATTTAGAAGGTAAGTTCTTAATCTAAAGAAGTTGCACAGTTCATCAGAATCTTTAAACTGTTTGACTTCTTTTGGCTTAATTGGAGAACCAATACGAATGTGAATCTTACGATCCTTTTTGAGCATTTGTCTTGGCAACATCATTGTTCTTAAGACAGGATGAATGAAACCGGCTGCGTGAAAGAGCAGACTATTACTCCCTGAGAAGTGGATAGGAACTACACTGGCTTTCGATAGCTGAGCCAGGCGGGCAACACAGTCGTTCCATTCGCCGTCAGTTACCTTATTTTTCTTTAGAGCATAGTGAGAGACTTCACCGGCTGGAAATACTGCCAGTAGACCGTCATTTTTGAGATGTTTTAGACAATGCTTTAAGGGCTTTAGGTTTTCGGTATTTTTATCGGTGAATGCATTCACATAAACGATATGTTTCTGAAGCTCAGGAAATAACTTCAGGACATTATTTGCCATGATTTGAAAGTCCGGCCTTACCTTCTTAAGGAGGTTGTAAAGAATCAAACCATCAAGACCGCCATAAGGGTGATTACAGACTACAATGACTGGACCTGTTTTAGGAATTAGATCAATTTCTTTATCTTTGAAACGGATTTTTGCATTGACCATTTCCAGGCAGTTATTGACGAACTGCTCATCACTGCTTCCAGTAGAAATAGCGTTGTTGTACATGAGTTTGATTTTGTCGAGTCCAAGCAGTTTTTCGACTGTCGGGTCGAGGAATTTTAGAAAGTCATTGGCCAGTTGACTCGAGGCCATAGATGAAACTTTAAATTTGTTGATATTAAAATCAGGTGAAGGATTTCCAGTCATTAAGCATTATCTCTTTACGTGTTACCCTACACATACTTAAAGACTGTAATTGACTGTATTTAAGGTGTTTGTCGTTAATAAATATTGAAATGATTGTTAATCTATGAGGTGTAAAACTTCTTTTGATTAGAGAATTGTTAAGGCGATTAAAAAGATTTAAATGATTGTGTTATTCGGTTAAGAGGATATTAACTAAAAAACTTAAAACTTATGGGAAATAGAGAAAGAAACAGCTGCAGCATGAGAGCGTGAGTCACCATAAGAGCCATAGTAGTTTCGTTTATTTAAATCTTCATCAAAAATCCCCAAAAGGTTGTAAGCATTGACTGAAAAGGTCGTTTCGTCTGAGTATTTGTATCTAAAACCAAGGTTCCAGAAAAGGCTTTCTTCAAATGATCGTTTATTTTCTCCATCATATCCAGGAACACTACTAGTATCCAGCTCATATTTGGCAAAATCTTCATGGCCTTGTAGTCCCCACATGATGCGTAGAGATGAGTTAATTTCAAAATTGGGATTAAGATGATAAACCATAGATAGTTTAGTAATATGGTTAGACCAATTAGCTAGATCATCCCCATAACCATTGGGTTCAGATGATGATAGCGAACGGTCAATTCCATCGGCCAATTTGAAGTTATCAAGTTTAGAGTAACCATGAGATAGCCATGCCTGAAAGTTTTCCTGGCTGTATTTTATTTCTACTTCAGCACCATAGATTGATTGATCGCCAATAGGAGTACTGCGGCTTGCTGACTCGTTATAGGCTATGAGTTCCATGTCATGGTAGTAAGTAGATAGAGCAAAAAATAAGTGATTGGAATGCTCTCTTTCCCAACGAAACTCATAATTGGTAATTTCTTCACTGTCACTGTTTGAACCATCAATCAAATAGGTCTGACGCATTTCTGTTGCATTATTTGTACGCAAAGAACGCGAAGTTATAAACTTTAACGTATCTCGATCAGTTGCTTTATAGATAAGCGAAGCACGTGGCGAATACATGGTGTCTGTGTAAGAGTGTTCATCTATTCTACCTCCTAAAAATAAGAGCCATCTTTCAGTTATATCCCACTGATACTCACCAACAAGAGAATAGGTATTTGTTGACCAAGGAGACGGAGTGTTTGTCTGACCATCATAGGCTTTACTATCACGGCCAAATTCTTCATATGAACCTTCGATCCCCAAAGCAAATTTATGATTTTCTGCTGCATCCCAGTTAGCCATAATCTGAGCGTATATTTCGTCTTCCCTAAAGCTTTGATCTAAGTACCAATGGTCTCTTGAGAATTCTTGGGTGTCAAAACTTAGAGTGTACTTGAGTGATAGATTATCGTGAATTTCATGAAGATATGATGAAAGCAAAGTCAAGTGCTGATAACCGGAAGATGGAGTCACAGATCCTTCAATAGAGTTATAAGGAGGTGAAGAGTTCCAGCCTCTTGGAGGAGGAAATAATAATGGGTAAGCAAGAGTGTAATCTCTTCCTCCTTTAGTGAATCTTATCCAGTTATCCCAGTTACCCTTCTTAAAGTTTAAGTGAAGTTTTACATCCGGTTTCCCTTCATGGGAGTGGTAATCCCGGCCGGTATCGTAAGTGACTGGTTGACCGGATTGGACTTTATCGCCAAAGAAAGTTGTGTCGTTGAAACTGAGCTTTTCTGGTGCTTCAGAAGATTGAGCACCCGAGTATTTTCCTAAACCTAAGTAAAAATATAAACCGGTATCGCGGTTAATTTTAAGACCATGTTTGAATTCTATCATGCCAAACTCTTCGCCAGCTCCAGCGGTAATTGTCAATTCATTGCCTTCAAAGGTTTCGGCATTTTCAGTGATAATATTAATAACCATGCTAATGGCACCGGGACCATAAATCGCTGATGCCGGTCCGCGGATAACTTCGACGCGATGGATGTCCCCTAAGAGTGGAATATCTCTTTCAGACTGAGCACCGGTATGGGTTTTTTGGTTCATATTTCGACCATTTACAAGTAAGAGATACTTATCCTCTCTATCGTTCATTATGCCGCGAATACCCAAGTGATCACTTTCCCAGTGGTGTCTAATAACCTGAATGTTTGGAACGTAGATTTCCAGTAGTTCGTTCAGGGAACGGGCTTTTGCAGAAACAATCATCGATTTGTCAATGACTGTAACAGCTCCAGGGATTTCTCGCGTTTCTACTTCTGTGAGAGTAGCGGACGAAATTCTAACTTCTAAAAGTTCCTCTAGAGTGAGGTCATAAATAGAAGTTTCATCAGCAGTAATGTAGTTGCTAAATGAAAGAATAAATAAGAGGAGCAGGCTTTTCATAGGGTTTAGTATACACAATTTTATGACCGTTTGGCAGTCAATTACTTAGACAGGTGAATTTTAAGAATTTCTTCACTTAAACCTTTTACTGTTTTACGTACATCAAAAAAATTTTCTACTCGTTCCCTAAGAGATTTTCCTAGTGTAATTCTTTTGTCCTTGTCAGTTATTAATTCAACCAAAAGCTCTTTGTACTTATTGACTGAAAACTCTTGAATGGCCGTAGGGCCTACTATAGTGGCGCCAATATTTTCAACGTGACTACTTCCACAGCGCATAGCAATGACCGGCAATTCAGCATTCATTGCTTCTAAAAGAGCTCTGCCGCCACCAACTGGAAATTCATTTACATAGATGTCGGAACTTCTCAACCAACCGAGAATTTTAGCCGGTTCATTTTGTGGTCCCGGGCACTCAATTTGATGACGGACATTTTCAGGAAATTTATCTCTCAATGTATTTGGCTCTGCTTCTCCTAACAAAGTGTAGCGGACTTGTGGGTGTTCGAGCAATATTCCAGTAATAAATTCGCAAAACTCAGGGGTTAAACGATCAACCAAGTGGTTACTGACTGTTATAAAGTAAACGACATCTCCATTATCTGGTTTAGGAGGTAGCACCTGTACATCTATACCTGTATCGTACTCTATGACTTTTCCGCCCTCCTCTTCCCAGAGTCCAAGTTGTGTTTTTCTGGTTTCAGGGATGAAGTGGCATATCGCATCGATATTACCGGAATAGAGTGGAAAACCACGGTGCATGTTAAAGAATGATTTTACGACTCCAGATGCAGCAAGGCATGCTTCAGGGAAGCTGAATGGAGAGGCGTTGCTCACTACTATATCTATAGCATTTTCGTGGCATGTATTTATTAAGCTATGAGCTAGCTCTGTATTTGAATTACAGGCTTCTAAGCTGATAATTTCTATACCTTCATATGCCAGGTGATGACCTATAAAAGTATTCGTTGCGCCTGGTACTTCTTTGCCAATTCTGCGGCCATGTGTAAAGAATTGGTTGGTGGATATAACTACCGGTTCAAATATTGATGTATCCAGATTCAGGGCAAAATCTACAATGGCTTTTGTTGGCGCGATTCCGTCAATAAAAATGCCGGTTAAACAAGCAACCTTGTGGCGTTTGTTTTTCTTTTGCCATGGCGGGTAGCCTTGATTTTCTACGTTTATTTTACTGGAGTGAGTATAGAGTGCCCAGATCTTTTTCAGTACATCTTTTTTATGAAATAAAGCATAGCCTGTATTCACATCTCTGGCAAAAATGCGCGGAATAATTTCTCCAATTGCTTCGGCCCATTTTGGACTTTTCTCGGCAATGTAAAGCTCGTCTATTATGACTTCAGCTTGTTCTTTAAAGTCTGAATCGTCACTTTTACATATCCTACGGGACTGCCTAAAAAGTTTATTTAGATTTATATCGCTCATATGAATCGCAGTAATTTTTATTACAAATAACGCAATAAGAATACCAGCAGAAAATTTTATTTTTTAAAAGACTTTTTCTTTATACCAAACTTACGGATTTTGCTCTGCAGTGTACTTGGATTTAAACCCAGTAAAACTGCAGCTCCGTCTTCTCCATAGACTTTTCCACGAGTTCTTTTAAGCGCATCTACAATGTTTCTTTTTATACTGTCATCCAGTGAATCTGCTGACTGAACTATAGTCATACCACCCTGCTCTGCGTAGCCTGCTGGGATGATTAAGTTTTTATCCGGACTGCTGATTAAAGCTTTTTCCAGGAATTTTTTAAGCTCTTTATGGTTTCCTTTCCATTCACTGGAAAGAATAGCCTGGGTGAATTTTCTATCCATTTTAGGAATAGGTAAACTAAGCTTTTGGGATAGTTCTTTAATATATGATTTGCTAATGTTTAAGAGGTCTTCGCGGCAGTCTCTAAGTGCAGGAACTTCTACTGTAAGAGTCGTTATGTCGTCTGCTAAATCGGCATCAAAATAATTAGTATTTACGGCTTTTTCTATCTCACCAGATAGTAGAATTTGTGGGTAGTTATTTGAGTGATTATCACTTATTTCTTCTAGGATAGACTGGCTTTCTGAAGTCATTTCTTCAGCATTTACTATGTATAGTGTTCCCTTCCCTGCTCTATCCCAATAACCTTTGGGCTTCTTATTTGCCTTACTTCCAAAGAGAACTTCAGCCTGTTTACTGTCATTGAGCTTTGCACAGTCAAACATTACAAAGGCTGCCTTATCCTGGGTTCTGAATTTATGGATGACTTCAGCTATTTCTTGCTTGTTTGTACCGATTTCACCTTTGATGTATACAGCTGTTGAATTCCTGGCTGCTAAACGACAATCCTGAAGTAGTTCTTGACGGATTTCTGCTATTTTGTCATTATCACTTTCCCAGGTAACTTCTTCTAATTTTTGTTTATAGTGCTCTGTCGCTGTTAAACTTCTTCTAGCAATTCCTATAAGCTTTTCGTTAAAACCTATCTGTTTTAGCATCATTGTTATCGTGGTTAACATATGTTGAAGTAGCTCACTTAGGCCAGCCAAGTCTTGTTCTTCAAGTAGATATATAGATATAAAGCCATTGATGTCGTCTTTCTCATATAGAGGTAAAATGACTAGCTGTGTTGCGTAGAGTTCTATGGCAATTCTTTCTTCTATAAAGAGACTGTCATCTGTTTCTTCCTGAACTTCAGATACCAATGCTTGTCCACTGGCAAGTACTTCTGAAAAGGCACTTTGGTTCAGGTCTCTGCCAGTGCTCTTATACAGGGTGTTGTCTTTGTCAGTAGTGACATTCATTACTGTAGTAGATGGCCCGATATTCCATGCCAATTCAACTGCCGCTGAGCGGAAGTTTCTATACATGTATTCTGCCAGTTTTTTCACTAGAGATTTCTGACTTTTTACACCGTCAAAATCCTCTATGAGCTCGCCAAGTAAATTTAGTTTTTTCTTCATATATCACTATATCGTCGTTAAATGTCATTGTCTATACAGTTAAATATAACTAAATATGATTAAATGTCACTATATTTTACAGTTAAATATAGTTATTTTTATTGTCTTTTATATCGTATATTACTATATATAAGTGTTTTATGTATATTTTATTTATTTATTATTTTGTATATATATTAGTGTTTTTATTATGTTTGGATAGTTTAGTTTTTATGATTGGCTGTTGAGTAAGTTTTGAACCCAAATAAGTATGAGTTTTAAGTATCTGAATTAGTGAATTTTAGAGCTATTTATTGTTTAGGGGATGAGATCAATTTGGATGGTTTCAGGAGGCTCTGAAGAGGGATGGAAACACAGTGATCATAAGAATAGTAAAAGCTTTTTAAAAGAAAGTACTCAGTCTGCTTTTTTCTTCATGCTTAATATCTGAATGTTTTGGGATTATGTATATAAGGAGAGGTATTCAAATGTAGACATTGGTTCCAAATATTTAGAGTTTTGAAATTATGAGTAAATATTCATGCAAGCAGTAGAGGAGGGGAGTAACAACCTGGTTGATATCGAGGGAGATAAGCAAGACTTGATGAGTTTCCTTGAAAGCGATGTATATTTGTTCTAATCTTATCGTCTCAATTGCAGTAAGATTGATTATTGATTTTTATAATGAATTCGGCGATATGCTAGTGCAGAGGGAGTTTAGCTAAGAAGTTAATGACTAATCAATTATTTCAGCATCTAGTAATTGGTTGACTCTGTTTAATTTCGTAACTTGACGAAAAAGTTCAATTTTGATCATTCGCAAGAATTAAGTCAAAAGCAGTGAAATCACTTCTCAAGATGAGAGTTATTGAGTTGTATCATGTCTGTGTGTTTGAGGCGCATAACTCTTTGTTTTTTGAGTGTTTTTGGGCTGAAATTAAGCTTATTTAGCTTTTGGATCTCATAGAGTACCCTAGGATCTGATTAGTTTTATAAAACGATATAGAAGTTATAATGGGTCTAATAATTCGATTCTAGATGTCTTAAAATCGATTCTATGGTATTTACTTAAGGAGTTAATCCTTTAATTTGATTGAAAACTTATAAATTACCAAATCCTGCCATTTTTGGAACATTTAGAAATATTTTGATGCCAGAATTTTTATAAAGTTTTCGTTTTTAGAGATAGACAGAATTGTCTGGTTAGGGGAAAACCATGACGACTCTCGAAATTTTCTGTTTTCTAAAAATTTTTAAGACTTCGAAAAATAAAAAAGGCCTCGAAGCGGAGCCTTTTCTGAAATTTTGAAAAATTTAACTATCGCCAGATGCCTGGCGTTTGATGAAAACCTGCAAGAGACCAATTTCGGCCGGTGTGACTCCATCAATTCGCGATGCTTGTCCGAGAGTTTCAGGACGGAAGCGAATCAATTTGAGACGAGCTTCATTTCTCAAACCGGAAACACTCTCATAATCAAAACTGGTTGGAATTTTCCAACCCTCGAGACGTTTTGTTTTGCTGACCTGTTGCATTTCGCGTTTGATGTAAGCCTCATACTGGGCATCGATATTCAATTGCTCAATAACATCACCTGGTAGACCTTCCGGTCTATCTTCAATGAGCGTTTCATAAGTGTTTTCATTGGAGCGGAGGTGCTCCCAAAGCGTTTTGCCGTGTTTACGGATACTTTCGAGTCTGGCTTTTTCTTCAGCGATGAGTTGCTCTTTCTTTTCGACGATTGAGTATTTGGAGTAGGGGAGTAGGCCATGCTCATAGGCAATTTTACTCAAACGACGGTCAGCGTTATCCTGACGAAGTAAAAGTCTGTACTCAGCACGACTAGTGAAAAGTCTATATGGTTCAGTGATATCTTTTGTCACCAGGTCGTCAACCATAACACCAATGTAAGCCTGGTCACGACCAATGATCATGGCATCTTTTTTGGCAGCTAAACGGGCGGCATTGCAGCCGGCAATCAAACCTTGACCACCAGCTTCTTCGTATCCACTGGTACCATTTATCTGGCCGGCAACAAAAAGGTTTGGCCATTTCTTGACGGACAACGCACCGGTTGTCTGGTGCGGAGCGACAACGTCATATTCGACGGCATAAGCGTAACGAGTCAGCTCGGCTTTTGACATACCAGGAAGAGAGCGAATCATCTGCACCTGGACATCAACCGGCAGACTGGTTGAAATACCATTGAGGTAGTATTCATCGGTGTAAGCACCTTCTGGCTCAAGGTAAATCTGGTGCGACATCTTGTCCGCGAAACGATTGACTTTGTCTTCAATAGAAGGGCAGTAACGTGTACCGATACCTTTGATCGCGCCATTATACATTGGCGATCTGTGTAAATTATCTTCGATCACTTTCTTGGTTTCAGCCGTGGTATGTATGATGTAACAAGGAAGTTGCGGAACCTGACCGCGATCAATTGTCAGGTAATCCTTTTCTATCGGCCAATAAGAAAATGATCCTTCGCCATCGCTTCCTTGCGGATCCATTACCGAGAAGTCGATAGTTTTGGCAAGAACTCTTGGCGGAGTTCCAGTTTTAAGTCTCATCAGTTCCAGACCGAGGTCTTCGGCTAATGAGATAGAAATTGATTCAGCAGCGGCATCTCCTGTACGTCCACCGGGGAACTGGCGATCACCAAAGTGCATAAGGCCGCGCATGAAAGTTCCGGCACAAAGAACGAAAGATTCAGATTCGTAACGGTCGCCAAATTGTGTTTCAACGGCAATTATTTTGTCTTTGCCGGTAACGAAGTGAAGTCCTTCAGCCTGTTGAATTGTCAGGTTTGGAATCTTTTCCAGCTGTTGCTTAATGCGGCGCTGATATAAAACTTTATCGCACTGAGCTCGCGGTGACCAAACGGCTGGTCCACGGCTGCGATTGAGCATTCTGAATTGAATCGCAGTGGCATCGGTATTTTGTCCCATCTCACCGCCAAGAGCATCAATCTCTCTGGCAACGTGACCTTTGGCAATACCACCGATAGCCGGGTTACAGGACATGGCTCCGATATGGTCAACATTTTGAGTTAACAGTAAAGTGCTTGCTCCCATGCGGGCAGCAGCAGAAGATGCTTCAACACCGGCATGACCGCCACCAATAACTATAACGTCGTATTTAACCATAATTTGTTTAACCTAAAACTTTAAAATTCAATCCTTTCCGGAAATTAAGTCGCGCAAGATAGTCTTCCTTTTGTAAAAGTGAAGTCCTGACGCTAAAAATGCAATAAAAGTAGCAATAAAGACAATATTTGTGAAGAAATTTGGATTTCTATAGTAGAAAGTCGGCTCAAAATTGACTTTGACGGGGAGGTCAATAAATTTATGTTTGACCTGTCCGTTGGGCAGAATGAAGAGTGGCGGGTCATTGGCAGTTTGATAGTATATGGGGACGCCATTTTCGACAGCTCTGTAAATGCTCAAATTTATGTCTTGTGAATTTTTGATTGATAAAATATTACTGCCGTTGCGAAGAAATTCGCGGCAATTCTGAGATGTCAGTTCTTCAGAGTTTAAACTTCCCAGAACAAGACCTTTGTTAAGTTGCTGAATTGCATTTTCATTGTTTAAATCGATGTCTTCAACAGTTAGTGATTGATTTGGGATATTTGTAACTGATAGATCGTTACATACAACAATGAAGGTCAATGAGAGAAGAATAGAAACTAACGGAAAAGACCAGGCGAGGGGAGTTTGGCGGTCGATCAATTTGCTTTCGAGTACCAAAGCAACAGCCATGTTGATTAGGATAATGATGAAGCTTACTCCTAAAAGGCCAGAAAAGGCAGCGATTGGTAAGATGAAAATATTTTGAGTCTGTGAAAGAGCCAGTTGGGACCCATCAAATCTTATCAAAGTAGTGATTGTGATCCATTCCAGAAAGACCCATAAAAAGGAGCTTCCAAGACAGAGGAGGAACATTTTGAATTTAGAAAAAATGAATTGCTGCCGAGGGGCATCTGCAATAGTCATATTTACCCTAGGGAATGTCAGGTAAAAATACATTTTGCGTGAAAACCAGGCCCAGAAGCCAAAACGAAGAGCGACTAAAATAGCAGATGCAGAGTTGTCTAAAGAAAAAAAGTCTGGCTTAGGGAGTTTTGAAAATAGCAAGTATGAAACTCCAAAGAGAGTTCCTAACCAAAAAACTCCTTTGTCCTTTCTTCCTTTTAATCCCAGCCAGAATGGAACGAAAGAAACCCAGACCATAAATGACAGTTGAGTAATACTGATTGCCAGTAGGATTCCAGAGCATATTGCCAGACCTGCACTTTTAAGAGGTTTTAGGTGTAGTGGCTCTGCAAAATCCAGAGGTTTGGCAAAGAAAGAATCGCCCGATAATTCTTTATTCATTGTGTCCCTTTTTATTCGAGAAGAAATAGATATGTTTTTTTCTAGAAATCCATATTAACAAAAAAAATTTCCATTCGGGAATGTAAGACCATTATATTATTTGGTGTAATAGCTTTCAGTTGTATGTGAAATAATGATCGTTTGAAGATTGAATATGGAGTAGTGTGGTAATGAAAATCCCAATTCTTATATCAACAATACTATCGATGATTCTTGTAAGTGAAGTTTGTGCAGATAGCAAACAGCAGAGAATGTCGAGTGAACTGGACAAGTTGATTTTAACAAAATTAATGGAAGAAAAAATTAAACCAAACAAATTGGCTTCAGATGAAGTTTTTGTCAGAAGGCTCTATCTCGATTTGGTTGGTCGTATTCCTACTTATGGTGAAATTCATAGTTTCCTCACCTCCAGCGATAGAAACAAACGCTCAAAATTGATCGATAAACTGATCAATTCAGAAGGCTTTGTATCACATAATTTCAACTACTGGGCAGATACTTTGAGAGCTACTTCCAGAATGAGCTTTGGCTCTGGAGACAACTACATAAGCTTTATTAAAGATTCAATTCGCAAGAATAAACCTTACGATAAATTTGTGCATGAAATGCTGACCTCAAATGGTAAGTTGAATGAACACGCAAATGGCGCAACGGGTTACTACCTAAGAGATGCTGGCATGCCATTGGATAATATGGCAAATACTATGCAGATTTTTCTTGGGACAAGCATGGTCTGCGCGCAGTGCCACGATCACCCATTTGATCGCTGGTCCCAGATGGACTTCTACAAATTAGCAGCATTTACAAATGGCATGAAAGTAAATCGTTATGGCAATGATAGAGAAGATGAGCGCTCTCAGTATTATCGCCAATTAGATAAAAGTGAGCGTGATTTAAAAAAATTTGGTCAAAATTTTACAGAAGCACTTTTTGGTAATGTCGATCACACAGGTACTGGTTTGATTCGCTTGCCTCACGATTATGATTACGATGATGCTAAACCATTTGATGTGATCAAAGCCGGCGTTCCTTATGGCGATGAAGTGACAATAGATAACCCGCGTTATAAAAAAGAAGTCAGCCGTAAGCTGAAGACAAATAAAAAGGCTAAAATAGTATTCGGAATAACTGGCGACGATATTAATTCAAGTAAGACATTTGCTCATAGGGAGACATCTAAAAACAATCCAATGTTCACAAAGACAATCGTCAACAGAATGTGGGATAAGTATATGGGAGCACCTCTTATTGGCGACCTCTTAAATATCACCCGCAAAGCAGAAGGCCCAAACAAGGAATTAACTGATGCACTTGTGAAGGCTATGAAAGACGTGAACTATGATCTTAAAAGGTTTACCAAGATCATAGTTAATTCTAAGACTTACCAGCGTGAGGCTGTAGTGGAAGATGTTGAAGGCAAGAATTACTTTGCTGGACCAATGCTGAAGAGAATGACTGCTGAACAGCTTTGGGATTCTATATTGTCGCTTGGAGTTGAGAATCCAGATATAAAACTACCGGGGAAAGCAATCAAAACTAACCGGACAATACTTCATGAAACTTTGGCAAAGCTTGATGAAGGTAGCTACAAAGAACTTGCCGAAACTGTTAAAGAGAAGGGGAATAAGTACCTGAAAACCATGATTACCAGTAATGAAATGAGCATGGGAATGATGGCGATGAATAATCAGATGGCCAGTGCCAATAAGAGTATGAGCAACGACAAGAAAAAATACGCAGCCCTTCAGAAAAAAATTAAAGCAGCAGTAAAAAAGAAAGATCACAAAACAGCAGAGGGTTTAAGAAAACAAGTAGCTGAAATGCGTGTATCAATGAAGGATGCAGAGATGCAAAAAAGAGCTCTGAAGAATTCTTCTAGAAGGGAATTTACGCGTGCTTCTGAAATATCGTCTCCTGCTCCGGCTGCCCATTTTTTAAGACGCTTCGGTCAGTCTGAAAGGTTGTTAATCGATGGTGCAGTTGATGAAGCTTCTGTTCCTCAAGCTTTGACGCTTCTGAACGGTAAAGTCGAAGATTCTATAACGAATAATCCGTACAGTTACATAAATATGAATATAAAACAGGCTCAGAGTTTTTTAGAAAAAGTCGATGTCGCTTACTTGTCCATTTTATCTAGAATGCCGGACAAAGAAGAAAGAAATATGTTTGCCTCTCGCTTTGAGAGAAATCCTCAGCAAGCCGCCAAAGATATCGTTTGGGTGTTGATCAATTCCAACGAATTCATGTTCAAGAAATAAGGAGATAATCGATGAGTATTTTAGAAAATATGGATCTTACCAGACGTCATTTTGTTCAAAGAGCAGCAGGTTCTTTCCTTGGAGTTTCTTGTATTAACAGTTTATCTGCAGCCACTGAAAGTATCATTAAAGTCGGTGGTAGTGGAACAGCTAAGAATGTCATCTACCTCTATATGAGAGGTGGCATGAGTCATCTGGATAGTTTTGACATTAAGCCAGAAAACAAAGAAGTTTGCGGCAATGCCGGTGAAGCCAAGACAAACGCCGATGGCGTCAGAGTCAGTCAGTATTTTCCGACTATGGCGAAACAGATGGATAAAGTTGCTGTGGTGAATTCTTTGAGTACAACTCAGGGAGCTCATGAGCAGGGGCGATATATCATGCATACTTCATATGCTCAGCGTGGAACTATTCAGCATCCAGAAATGGGAGCCTGGGTGAGTAAACTTGGTGGTAAGATCTCGGATACCTTGCCTTCATTTGTTAAAGTTGGTGGTGGCGGTAAAACACTTGGTGGTGGTTTCTTTGAAGCTTCATATGCAGCTTTACCAATTGGCGATCCAGAAGCTGGCTTGCAGTACAGTAAACGCCACAAAACAGTGTCTGAAGAAGTCTTTAAAGATCGCTTTGCAATGCTCTCGAAGCTGAATGGCAAGTATGAGCAGAAGTATAAACAGCGTTTGGTTTCGGCTTATGGTGAGATTTATAAAGATGCCGTAAAGTTGATGACCAGTACAGACTTGGCAGCTTTTGATATATCTCAGGAAAACGAAAAAATGGTCGAGCTTTACGGTAAACATAAGTTCGGTCAGGGCTGTATGCTCGCCCGTCGATTAGTCGAGAAAGGCGTGCGTTATGTTGAAGTCAATCTTAGTGGTTGGGATAATCACAGAGCTATATATGACACCTTTCCGGATAAAAGTGGTATGCTTGATCAGGGTATGGGAGCTTTGATCAAGGATTTATCTTCACGCGGTCTGTTGGATTCGACACTGATAGTCCTAGCCACAGAGTTTGGTAGAACACCAGTCATTAACCAAAATAATGGTCGTGATCACTATCCCAAAGCCTTTACTTGTTTGCTTGCTGGTGGCGGCATCAAAGGTGGTCAAACTTATGGTAAAACAGATGCCGGTGGTAAAAATGTCATCGAGAACAAAGTGAAGGTTCAAGATTTTAATGCGACGATTGCTTATTCTTTGGGATTACCTATCGATAAGATTCTTCATTCTCCAGGAGGCAGACCTTTCCAGGTAGCTCACAGAGGCAAACCACTCACCAGTCTTTTTTAAAATTCATCAATCGCAAATGCATAAGCTCTGGTTTTAACGAACCAGAGCTTTTTTAATGGGTTTCACGCATCGTTTGGAGAGTATTGAGGAGAGATTAGTACAGGTATTATGATTTCGCTCAAACAAACTATATATTGATCTAAAGAGAATATTCTTAAAGGTTGCTTAGAAATGTGCGGGCGATTCGCGGTTAAGAAAAAGCCGCAGGAAATAGCAGATGACATAAAGGCTCTCTGGGCAGAGTACGATGAAGTTGAGCCGAATTACAATGTAGCTCCGACGGATGAGGCTGCAGTTTTGGCAGACGGCAGAGTGGAGTTGAAGAGCTGGGGACTAATCCCTTTTTGGTCGAAAGATGCATCTCGAAGAGCTGGATTGATCAATGCACGCAGTGAGACTTTGGATGAAAAGTCATCTTTCAAACACCTGTTAGGGACTCAACAATGCATAATACCCTGTAGCGGCTATTTTGAGTGGCAGATTAAAAATGGAACTAAAATTCCTCAATACCTTTATCCCCAAGAAGGGGACTATCTTTTTTTAGCTGGATTGTGGGATAAGTGGAACTCTCCAGTGAATGGTGAAGTTGAAACTTTTACAGTTATTACCAAAGATGCATCCGATAATTTGAAGGAGATTCATCATCGAATGCCACTTATTCTCAGTTTTGAAAATGCGCTCAATTGGGCCTCAAATGAGCTTCAGCTGGGGGCAGCATTAGCTTTGGCACAGGATAGGCTAAAATATCATCAGGTCGGCACAGAAGTAAACTCAGTAAGAAATAAATCAAAGTCATTGATAGAACCTGCAGCGGAGCCGGTTCTTTGGCAAAGAGAGCTTTTTTGATGGATAACAAAACGATGATTAAAAAATCATTGATGCCGGTTTCGGCTGAAAAATTGGCCAATTGGCATAATTCTCCAGCAGCTTTTGGAAGAATTCAGCCACCATGGGAATCGGCGAAAATTTTGAAGAAAGCTAAGTCCATTGCCGATAATCTCGAAGAGCATGTTCAAATTAAGCTTGGACCCTTAAAGAAACGCTGGATTGCCAGATACCATGATGTCGTACCTAATGAGCAGTTTTGTGATGTTCAAGTTGAAGGTCCTTTTGATTATTGGGACCATAAACACGTTTTTAAGTCCATAGACAGAGATACTTCAGAATTGGTTGATGATGTAACCTACAAGGAGCCTCTTGGGCTTGTAGGGCGCTTTTTGGGCGGCAGAGTAATCCAAAATAAGCTGAATCGCATGTTTAAGTACCGCCATGAAGTGACTAAAGCCGATTTAGAGCGTCATTTTAACCGCGACATCAAATCTATGCGTATTCTGATAATTGGCGGAACGGGACTTATTGGTTCTTCACTAGAGCCGTTTTTAACGATGCTTGGCCATGAAGTTGAAATCATGACCCGTAACCCGACCAAGCCCAATCACATTGGCTGGAATCCGGATACTGGCGAAGTAGACCTAGAAAAGCTCGAAGGTTTTGATGCGTTTATTCATCTATCTGGTAAAAAGATAATTGGTCTGTGGACTGAGCAATTTAAGCATGAAGCCTATACCAGCCGTATAGACACCAGCCGACTTTTAGTGGAGAGTATCCAGGAACTTGAAAATCCTCCAAAGATTGTTCTGGCAGCTTCAGCCAGTGCCTATTACCCAAATAAAGCAGAAGCATTCGATGAAACATCTCCGAAAGGAGAAGGCTTTTTACAGGATTTAGTGGCCGACTGGGACGCTCAGTTTGAGCCTTTAAAAGATCTTGGAATACGAACAGTTAACTTACGCATAGGTGCTGTTTTGACACCCGCTGGAGGCGCACTGCAGCAAATGTTACCAGTCTTTAATTGTGGCTTGGGTGGACGAGTTGGTTCTGGTGAACAGATGATGAGCTGGATTGCCATGGATGATTTACTGGACATCGTCGAGTCAGCTTTAGAAGATGAACGTTACTTCGGACCTGTAAATGTTGTCAGTCCGAATGCAGTTACAAATCTGGAATTCACTAAGACTCTGGCGCGAGTTTTGAAGCGTCCGGCAATTCTACCAGTCCCTGAGTTCGTACTCAAGAAGCTTCCTGGCAATATTGCTGATGAAATGTTCTTGGCAAATAACTGGTTGAAGCCTGCGAAGCTGGATATCTTTGATTATGAGTACAGGTACCCGGATTTAGCAGGGGCTCTACGACACGTACTGGGGCTTTAGGCTCTCGGGTGAAAGCTTTTATGAACCTCGGCTAAACGGCTCGATTCTACGTGGGTATAAACCTGAGTAGTTGAGATGTCAGAGTGACCCAGCATTTCCTGAATAACTCTTAAGTCGGCGCCATTTTTGAGCAGATGACTGGCAAATGAATGCCGCAGTGTATGTGGAAAGATATTCTTGGAAATTCCCGCTTCAACAGCAAACTTTTTGATTAGCTGCCAAATGCGAGTGCGAGTCATTTTTTTGCCATTTTGAGTCAGCAGCAGTTCTGGAACTTTACCGGTTTTGTCGAGCTTTAATCTCGCAGTTCTTAAATAATCGCGGATTTTTTGCTCTGCATCTTTTCCAAAAGGAACCAGTCTTTCTTTAGAGCCTTTACCAGTGACGCGCACAATGGCGGTATCGAAATTAGGAGCATCGACTTTGAGGTTACATAGTTCACTGACACGCAGGCCACAGGAGTAGAGAAGTTCGAGTATGAGCCGGTTGCGCACTTGTAACGGTTCTCTACCTTCGCAGGTGAGTAAAAGACTATCTATTTCTTCTTCTGAAAGGTGATCAGGAATAAGCTTCAGGAGCCTCGGGGAATCCATAACTTCGGTGACATTCTCAAAAATAATTCTTTCTTTGAGGAGGAAGCGAAAAAAGAGCTTTATGGAGATCATTCGACGGGTGATAGTGCTAACAGCCTTCTCTGCCTGCTGCATAAACTCCAGGTAATCAAGAATATCAAAGCGGTTGATTTTAGCGGGGTTATCTTGGTTGTGAGTTCGGTCTATGTAGCGGATAAAATCGAGGATATCGCTGACATAAGCAGTAATAGTGGCTTCGGCCAGGCCTTGCTCCAGGAGAAGCGAGGCCTTAAATGGCTGAACGTGTTGTAGCATCTTAGTAGAGGTTAGACCAAGCCGGAAGAGTCATTTTATCGAAGTAAGGCTGGCCTTTCAGCGGAAGTCTGATTGGCTTCTTACTGCCAGTAATAGTGTCGATAACGTAAAGCATAGTTCTGCTTCCCTGAGTGAATGAGCAAACCAAGTGACGTCCATCTGGAGCCCATGAAGGAGCTTCCCAGTTACCGCCGCCAGAAGCGATTAGTTTTTCAGAAGCCGGGTTACTTGGATCACATATCGCTATAACATACTCGCGGCCCATGCGCTTAGAATAAGCCAGCAAATTACCTTTTGACCAGTCAGGGGAAACTCTTTCTGAAGCATCACGGAAAAGAGGCCATGCGCGCTTCTGAGCCATATCTAGAAGGTGAAGGCGAGGGGAGGAGATTTTGCCATTTGAACGCATGCTAGCAGATACATAGGCAACTCTTCTGCCATCTGGAGCCCATACTGGCGATGACTCGATATTTGTGTTACGTGTTACCGGGTAGCCAGCTTTAATATTACCGAGTGGAAGGATAAATAAGTCGACGTTGTTATCCTTACTGAGAGTCAGCATGATTTTGTCACCTTTAGGGTGAAAAGCTGCACCTGAGTTTAAGCCACGGAAAGAAGAAAGGATACGGTGTTTATTAGTAAAGAGGTCTTTTTGAATGAGGTTGGCATTTTGGCGGCCATAAACAGTGTAACTGAGGTAGCGATTATCTGGTGACCATGCCGGTTCAACCGTGATTGAGCGGTAATTAGTCTCATGCTTCAGGTTACTGCCATCGAAGTCAATGGTATAGATTTCTTTAGCACCGCGACGAGAGCCACTGAAAGCAATTCTGGAAGAACAGATTTTACTTTCTGGTCGGTAGATTCTACCGATAACTTCATCAACGACTCTGTGTTGAACCCAGTTATTTTTGAGAGTCGATATATCGTGAGTGTACTGCCCTTTAGGAATGACAGCTCCTGAGGTATCTTTGATAGCAACTGCAACTTTACCCTGGCCTGCATTGCTGAAAGTAACATGGTAGTTGGCTGTCGCTTTATCTGTCAGAGTAAACCAGCCGCATTTGCGGATATTGCTGAGGATACCGCTCTGGACATTTGCGGCCAGACTGACAGTTGAGACTTTAATTGTCGGGTTTTGCTTTTTGATTTGAGCAACGATGTCTTCCTGAGCACTGATCGAAATAGCGAAGACCAGTAGAAAAGCAATGAAAAGTTTCTTCATTTGTGATCCAGAGTATTAAATTTAGAAAATAGATTTTCAGTTTTTGTAAATTATCTTTATCCCGACATATTGGGAGCTGTCTGTGGAGCTGTATACCAAAGTAATCCTCCCGTAGACAGACTTATTAAAATTTCTTAACTTATAATTAGCAGTTAATCTCTGATTTACAGGTAATGTCTCGCAAAAATTGGCAGGGATTGACGACGAATAAAGGACTTATATGGCTGCCAAAGTACATTTCTGGGATATGGATCACACGATTATCAACAATGACTGTGATGTTTCCTGGAAAGAATTCATGATTTCTAAAGGTTTGGCGACAGAAAAAGCTCGTGAAAAAGCCGATTTCTTTTATCAGCAATATCTCGAAAAATGCCTCGACATTGATGCTTTCTTGAGGTTTCAGCTCGAGGAAATTAAGGGAAAGTCGCAAGTTGAGGTGAGAGAGCTTTGTTTTGAGCACTACGAAAATTACGCTAAGCCGAAGATGTATGCAGAAGCTCAAAAAATGATTGATCAACAGAAAGCAAATGGCGATCTAGTTTGTTTGGTGACTGCAACCAACCGTTATATTGCTGAACCGGTCGCGGAGGCCTTTGGTATTGAAAACGTCCTGGCAACTGAGTTAGAATTGGTTGAGGGGAAGTTCAGCGGTTCGCATCAAGATGAGTACTGCTGTGCTGCCGGGAAATTGGTTCACATGCAACGCTTTTTAGATAAGCACGGATTAACAATGGATCAGGCAAGTTACTTTGGCGACAGTAGTAACGATGTGCCAGTTTTAGAAGCTGTTGGCTATCCATTTGCATCAAATCCATCAGACGGCTTGCGCGAACATGCGACCAATGCAGGATGGACAATTTTAGATTTTGAGGAGTAATCATGGAAGAGAGTGACTTTGATTGGCCGGTAGAAAAGAGATTTACCCAGAGAAATGGCAATAGACTGGCTTTCAGGTACTCTCAGGGCTCTGAGAAAACCATCGTTTACCTTGGTGGTTTTCATTCAAATATGAATGGCGAAAAGTGTTTTGCCGTCTTTAATTTTGCTCGTGATAATAATCTTTCAGTCCTTTGTATGGACTATTCTTGTCATGGTGACTCAGAAGGAGATTTCCATGAAGCAACTATTTCTGAATGGCTGGCAGATGTCACCCATGTTATCAATGAAAATGTTCAAGGTGACTTTTACCTTTGTGGTTCCAGTATGGGAGCTTGGATTAGCCTGCTAACAGCTTGTGAGTTTGGAGATAGAGTCAAGGGGATAGTCACTATAGCTGCTGCAACAGACATGACTGAAAGGTTCATTTGGGATCGTTGTCAGGAAGAACAAAGAAAACTTTTGAAAGAGCAAGGTTACTTCAGCTGGGACAGCCAGTACGATGATGATCCGTATATACTCACTCAAAAGCTCATAGATGACGGCAGAAACCATTTACTGCTAATTAATAAGGAAATATCTATCGATTGCCCAGTAAGGCTCTTACACGGCACTGCTGACGATGAGATCGTCTGGACAAACTCGCTCGAGACATTGGAAAAACTAAGGTCTAAAGATGTGACTTTGAAGCTTTTTAAAGGCGATGATCATAGACTTTCCGAGCCTAGGCATATCCGTGAAATCATTAGGGCTTTGAAGTCGATGATTTAGATTTAGGGGACTTTTTTAGACAGGATCACATGATTTTGGAATGATTTACAAGGAAGTTTATTGATAGAATGATAAGATTTAGGTAGATCTACAAGAGGGTATAGGGTAGGTTACTAAGATCGGTTATTCGATTTACAAGAAGGGTTTAATAAGGGCAAGATATGGTTATTGATGACTTAACGAAAGAAGTCATTGGGGCGGCATTTAGGGTTTATAATTCACTCGGTTCCGGTTTTTTAGAGTCAGTTTATGAAAAGAGCATGATGCATGAACTGACAAAATTGTGCATACCAGCAGTATCTCAAAAAGCAATTAAAGTAGTTTATGATGGTGTAGTTGTTGGTGATTTTTACGCAGACATTCTCGTTGAGAATAGACTTATCGTTGAGCTAAAAGTTATTCAAAACATCTGCACAGCAAACGAAGTACAGTTAGTGAATTACTTAAAAGCCACGGGGATTGACCATGGCTTACTCATAAACTTCGGACCAGAAATAATTATCAAAAGAAAATTTAGAACATACAAAAAGTCTTTAAACTAATTTATTATTATCGATCTAAATTGATCCTGTAATCTTGTCCAATTTTCAGCGCTCAGAATCTTTCTAATCTGAAGTTTTTCAGCGTCCAGAACGAAAACCTTCTCCTGTCGATCTAAATTGACCCTGTAATCCTGTCCCATTTCTAAACCCATTTTTGTGGATCTTTTCGGATCCTGTAATCCTGTCTGAATTTCTCCCAGAATCTTTCTAATCAATCCTCTTAACCTTAGCACCAAGCTGAAGAAGTTTATTTTCTATATGCTCGTAACCACGGTCAACCATCTGTATATTTTGAACTTCAGACTTGCCATTAGCACAAAGAGCAGCTCCAAGAAGGGCCATACCTGCACGAATATCCGGGCTGGTTACAGTTGCTGGACGCAGCTGTGATTTACCGACTATGACGACACGGTGAGGATCACAAACAACGGCATTTGCTCCCATTGCGATCAATTTATCGACGAAGTAGAGGCGGCTCTCAAACATCTTTTCGAAGAAGAGCGTTGTGCCGTGAACCTGAGTTGCCAGGACGATCATACAGCTCATCATATCTGATGGGAACTGCGGCCATGGACCATCATCGATACAAGGAATACCACCACCCATATCGGTTTTGACTTTAAGAGACTGATTTTCGCTGAGGAAAATGTTGTCATGATTGAGCTGAATATCGACGCCTAAAGTCTCAAATACACGGTGTGCCATCCAGTAGTGCGGCTTCTCAGTCCCTTCAAGGGTGATAGAACCGCCTGTGGCGGCCGCTATAGCCAAGAAGCTCGCTGCTTCGATATGATCACTACAGACGCGGTATTCGGCGCCTCTGAGGCTGCTTACGCCGTTTATGGTCAGCTGATTTGTACCAATGCCTTGAATATCCGCTCCCATTTTGTTGAGAAGCTTAGCTAAATCCTGAACGTGCGGCTCACTGGCGGCATTGCGAATATAGGTCGTTCCTTCAGAAACTGCTGCAGCCATCATGATGTGCTCAGTGGCAGTGACAGACGCTTCATCAAAGAATAGATCGCTGCCTTCGAAGCCATCCTCGGCATGAAATTTAAAAGTCGTGTGACCTATATCGAGAGTAGCACCAAGCTTTTCAAGCCCGTAGAAGTGTGTATCCAAACGGCGTCGGCCTATGACATCTCCGCCTGGGGGGTAAATCTCAACATGACCACAGCGGTGGAGCAGGGGAGCGACAAACATGATACTGGTTCTGACTTTAGTACAGAGATCACGTGGGATACTGCCGTTACAAACCTGGCCGGCTTTTATGTAAAGACGGTCACCTTCGTGCTGGACTTCTGCTCCTAGAGCTCTGGCGATTTCGGCCATATGGCGAACATCGAGAATATTTGGAACATTTGTAAAAGTAACGCCTTCATCAGTTAAAAAGGCTGCTGCAATCATTGGAAGAATGGCATTTTTGTTACCGGATACGCGCAGGGTTCCGTGGAGTGGAGTTCCACCCTCAATCTTTAGTATGGACATGGTTTATCGTTCCTTGCGGGTGGAAAGAATCACACGGACTTCGCGGTAGGCTCCTGGATTGACTCTTTCTGGATTAGTTTCGAAAATTATATCATTGCCGCTGTCTTTGTCAGCGCAATCTAAAACGGTGGCATCAGTGCTACTGTAAAGGAGACACAAGTTGCCATTTCCTTCAGCCTGGTAGACGCCTTCATGAAATGCTGAACCGACGAAATAGAAGCCCTGACGTTTCATCATCTTGCCTGTTCTATTATCGAGAACCCAGCTTTCGACGGGGTCACGGTGGAATTCACCATTGTTATCGCGCCATTCGATATCGATATCGATCAAGCTGCCTTTTTTGCCTTTAACATCGCGTTTAATGTCGCTTTGTGCCCCGAGGAGATAAAGCATAACCTCTAATTGAAAGGGTGAAGTTTTAGTGATCACCAGGCCTTCGTGCTGGCGACCTCTGGGACTTGGATTCACGAGGAGAACCTCAAGGGTACCTAATTTCGGGGAGTTGAGAAAGCCGGGAAAGGAAAGTTCTTTTTTCTTGCGGTCAAGAGAGATTAAACCGAGCTTTATGGTGCCATCTGCCATTTTTTGCGGCTTGGCATCTGGAGGTTTAATATCTGATTTTTGAGGCGCAGGTTCTTGTTGCTGGGCATGAGTGAAGGGCATAGAAAACGCCATTGTCAGGTTTAACAGGGCTATTTTCAGTTTCTTCATTAATACCATTCCTCTTTTGCATCTCTTCCCATAAGGCGCATAAGCGCTTCAGACGGATTGGCTCCTTCATACAGAACTTTATAAGCTTCGTTTATTATGGGAGCTTCAACCTTGTACTTTTGAGCCAATTGCCAGGCACTCTCGGTGGTTTTGACGCCTTCTGCTACGGAGTGTCCCATACTTTTCTGAATATCTTGCATACTCTGGCCTTTTCCAAGCGATTCTCCAACAAATCTGTTACGACTGTGTTGGCTGGTACAGGTAACGATTAGATCGCCAATACCACTTAGACCGTTGAAAGTGGCTTCTTCACCGCCCAGAGCACGTCCTAAACGGGCCATTTCGGCAATTCCGCGGGTCATGAGAGCCGCTTTGGTGTTATCGCCGAATTTCATACCGTCGACTATACCGGCAGCAATCGCAAAAATGTTTTTCAGAGCACCTGCGAGTTCAACACCGGTTACATCGCTTGAGGTATAAACCCGGATGTATTCATTCATAAAGGCTTTTTGGATCAGTTCGGCATCTTCTTTACTCTTAGATGCAGATACTAAAGCAGTAGGAATTCTTTGCATAATTTCTTCGGCATGACTGGGTCCTGCTAAATCGACGTAGCGGTGTTTGTTGCCCAGAATTTCCTGGGTAATTTCACTGACGCGCTTAAGGCTGTTATTTTCAATGCCTTTAGCGACATTCACAATAAGAGGATTGTTGAGTTTTTGTTTGGCCAAAAGTTCGAGAGAAGAACGTGAGTACTGTGTGGGAGTTGAAATGAGAACGAAATCAACGCCATCGACAGCTTCGGCCATATCGGCAGTCAACTTGAGCTTTGAATGAAAAATAAAACCTTTCAGGTAGCGATCATTGACGCGGGTTTTATTGACATGAGCGATGTATTCTATGTCGCGCCCCCAGAGGGTCACATCATGATTGTTTTCACAAAGAACCTGGGCCAGGCAGGTACCAAAGCTTCCATTGCTTATTACGGCAATCTTCATTGGGCCTCCTGTTCATTTTTCTTCTTAAAACTTGGTTCAGTTCCTTCGCGAAGACGTTTGATATTTGTCTTGTGCTTAACAGTAACGAGTACGGCTATCAGGAAGAGGATACCTATGGAATAAGCTGAAATAGGTTCGGAGTTCAATTTAAGCGCATTTGAGGCAAGAGCCAGAAATGGAATCGCTATGCCAGCGACAATACTGGCCAATGAGACGTAACCGCTGATTTTCATGACTGCAAACCAGAGAATAAAACCTGAGATGAATGCGTAAGGTACAATCGCTGTTATAGCACCGGCACTGGTGGCGATACCTTTACCGCCTTTAAACTTGAGGAAGCAGCTGAATACGTGGCCTAGAACGGTAGTTACTACTGCAACAGCAGGGATAAATTCATCGCCGCCAACTCCAGCTTGGGCTGTGAGTTTAGCAGAAAAAATGACCGGTAGCAGGCCTTTGAGGAAGTCGAGAGTAAAACAGAGGAAGCCCCATTTTTTACCGAGGGTTCTTAAGACATTTGTGGCCCCAATGTTACCACTGCCGTGTTGGCGGATGTCGATCTTATTTAACTTGCCTATGATGAGGCCAAAAGGGATACTGCCGGCAAAATAGCACAGGGCTACAACCGAGGCAATAAGCAAAGGAAGTGTCATGTAAGTAAAGCCTTCCTAGTTGAAAAAGCGTTTAGATTGGCGTTTTGCTGAAGAACTGGCAGTTCTTGCCAGCAGGTCCATTTCCTGAAGGGCAATGCCTGTTCCGTTAGCAACGGCTATAAGAGGTTCTTCGGCGATAGCAACCGGCAGACCGGTTTCTTCAGAGATCAGTTTGTCGAGGCCTCTAAGTAAAGAACCACCACCAGCGAGAGCTATACCGTGGTCGATAAGGTCTGCAGAAAGTTCTGGAGGACAGTGATCGAGAGTCGCTCTGACGGCTTCGACGATTGACGCTACCGGCTCCTGTAGAGCTTCGCGAATTTCAGTACTGGTAATACTGATCGTTTTTGGAAGACCCCCAAGTTGGTCACGACCTTTAACCTCCATGGTAAGTTCGCCTTCTCCAAGTGGGTAGGCACTGCCAATTTTGATTTTGATTTCTTCTGCTGTACGGTCACCGATCATTAAGCTGTAAGCACGCTTCATATGCTGAATGATAGAGTGGTCCATTTCGTCACCACCGACTTTCAAACTGCGGGATTCAACGATACCGGCTAGAGAGATAACGGCAACTTCAGTCGTACCCCCACCGATATCGACGATCATGTTACCGGTTGGCTCAGCAACTGGTAGACCAACACCAATAGCAGCTGCCATGGGTTCTGGAATAGTGTGAACTTCACTGGCACCGGCACGAAGGGCACTTTCTTTCACTGCACGAGATTCAACTTCGGTAATACCGGATGGAACGGCGATAAGAACACGTGGCGGACGCAATTTAGCCTTGGAGTGAACTTTGTTGATGAAGTAACGCAACATGATTTCGGTAATTTCAAAGTCTGCAATAACACCGTCTTTCATCGGACGAACGGCTTTGATATGGCCAGGAGTTCTACCAAGCATGCGTTTCGCTTCCATACCAACAGCTTGAGCTTTATTAGACTCAGCGTGTACAGCCACAACAGATGGCTCATTGAGAACTATGCCCATATCTCGTACGTAGACTAAGCTGTTAGCCGTCCCGAGGTCGATACCGATGTCATTGGTAAAGAAGGTTCTAAATTTTTTAAAAAACATATTGCAGGTGCTTAATTTTGAAATTTCCTATTGGCGCCGATCGTGAATTACTCTCTAAATGATACCCCGAATTCCAATCTTTTAAAGATTATATACTAAAATAAACCACAGCAGTTCAATAAACTTTTCATTTTAGTTGGCTTAAGCTTAATGTTGTATCGAAAATAAGCTTATTTCAGGTCTGTTGAATAAGTAATTTTACGGTTATCGCCTTCGTGTAAAAACAAGTAAACACTGTGATCGGCAATTTCCATGGCCATGGCTTCGTCAGTGACTGTACCATCTTCAGGAGCATTTTCATAGGCAGAGATCAATTCTGCAGTTTTAAACATCTGTGGAGTTTCGGCTGCACATAGAGTGGCTCTGGGAGGCGTTAAAAGCACTTTCTTCGCGTCGTCGACGACTTTTATGGTATCAGTTACAGGACGGGCTAAAACAGCGCTTCCCTTGCTTTTTAAGGCCTCGTAGCAGGCTTTGATAGTTTTTGGGTCGATAAATGGCCTGGCGGCATCGTGAACGGCAGCATAGCGCAGGGAGGCCAGGCTTTTGATACCATTGAGTGATGAGTCGCTGCGATTGACTCCACCGGTAACAGTTCTCACTGTCAAATTTAAGTGCTTCTCTATGACTTGTTGGAGCTCTTCTTCACGACCTGCGGAAGTAACGACTGTTATATTCTCTGGAGGCACCAGGCTTGTAAAGGCTTTAACTGAATGAGCTAAAATAGGCATGCCGTCGATATCAATTAACAGTTTGTCTTCTTTACCAAAACGGCTGCTACTGCCACCGGCAACGATGACTATTCCGAGATCTTCTATATGAGGCATGGTTATTTTCTACTATTTGAAACTTCAGTTAGTTGTTTGGCCAGTATACGGGCTTCAGCCGTTCCCGGGAGTTTACTGTCAGCCAGTATTTTATAGGTATTGATGGCAGAACGAATGTCAGGGTCACTGAACATCAACTGTAAACGGGCCAGGTCGTAGCCGGTTCGGCAGAAGTAGTAGGAGTTGGTCTGAACGCCTTGTTTGCGTTTGTCATTGTGACTGAAGAAGAGTTCCCAGTAGTACTCCAGAGCTTTGGCTAATTCGGCATTTTGTGGTTCCCTTGGACCTTTTAAGCCAGCTGTTTCATGGCACTTCGCCAGTTTATAAAGGGCCTGTTCTTTGACAAAAGCGCTGTTGATTTCGGTTTTAGAGATTTGACCATATGCATCAGCCGCTTGATTCAAAAGCTTTGCAAAGTCGTCTTTTTTGCTTTCATCGTCTGAGATCTTTATGGCCAAAGCGAAGTTACAGTCACCAATTCTTCCAGTTAGAGCAGTTTTTATATCTTCGTCAGCGGCCAATTCCCGTGCTTCAATGTAGGCTGAGATTGCTTGAGAATGATTTCCCATGCTGCTGTGAACTTCTCCGGTAAAGAACAGGATTGCAGCCAATTTACGCAGAGCTCCAGGTTCCTTTATATGCTTGCGATAAAAGTTTTCGGCAGATTTAATTTTTGCCAGAGAATCGCTGTAACTGCCTTTTTCATGGAGTGCTTTACTGAATTGCCAGAAGGTAAAACCGGTTAAATGAGAATCTTTGTGCTTCGCCAGGGCATCAACATAGAAGGTGATCGCACTCTCGATATTGGCTGGAATTTCTCGCATCTTTTTGAATGCAAGCCACAGTCTGACTTCCATAGCCAGAAAGTGTTCTGGATAGAGATTTAAAAATGCAATCCAGTTCTTTTCTGCATCTTCACCCCGATTTTGCTTCCAGAGTAGAATCGCTTTCAAGTGTAGAATAGCAGGTGAAATACTTTGGTAGTTTTCGGTCTTAGTAGATTTTTTACTGTAACTTTCGAATTTTTCTATTAGCTCCAAGGACTGCATAAAGCTCTGGCGCTTATCTAAGCCATAAATTGCCGCTCTTAGTGACTCTAAGAGAGCTTGAGGAGCCCGAGGATCATCAGGTTTTTGGGAGACGAATTTATCCATAGTTTTAATGCCATTCACGATATCACCAGACGATAATCTTGAGAGTCCCAGAAGGTAGTGAGCTTCGTCGTTTTTGGGGAAGCGGGTGAGCATCGCTTCTAAGACATCAACCGCTTCGCTCCACTTTTCAGCTTTGCGAAGAGAAACAGCTCTCATGATGAAGGCCTGTTCAACAAAACCGGAGTTGTACTCGATTACCTTCTTAAAGTGCTCTGCAGCTTTACTCAATAACTCAAAGTTCCTATTTGTAGATCCGTTGATGTACTGTGAAAGGCCCGCCATATAGACAGAGTATGAAATCTCTTTTAGCGGCATTTTGTAAACTGCTGCAGTGGAAGCCGCCAGTGTAAAATCTTCGGATGCCTCCTTATACTTTAGACTTTTCAGCCTGGTAGTGCCTCGATTTAGAAGGGCTTCTACATGTTGTGAGTTTGTCTTAGCATCATTATCAATGATGGAGCTCAAGTACTTTTCAGCCTGACTCAGAGTTTCAGGGGTATTTTTATTTGCATAAAGCTCGGCTAGCTGCAGGTAAACAGCCAAAATTTTATTTGACTTAGGGTAAACTTTTTCGAAGCTGTGGAGAGTCTTGATGGCATCGTCATCACGCTTGGCCTTTATGAGGAGTTCGGCTCTTTTCAGAATGATGTGAGCTTTGGTATCTGAATTCTGTTCCAGTGTGTAAGCTATATCCAGAACTTGGGTACTCTCAATTATCTGTTTGACGTATATACTTTCGGCAAATTTGATGAGCACTGCTGTGAAAACCGGATCTGGAGAACTCTCCAGTTTGGAAATCTCTTCTTTAAAAATCGTCATTGCTCTTTCTGTCTCGTTGGCTTTGAAGTAAGCCCAGAATCTCAGGAATGCTGTAAAGGCATCTTTGGAGTCTTTGTACTTATCGAGAATACTGATGGCATTTATATATTCACCGAGAAGAATCTTGAGCCTGGCATTTTGCTGTTCTGCCTTAATGACATCTGCAAAGGACTTGAGGTGCTTTTCAATCAGTTCAGAAGCATTCTGTAATTCTCCGGCTTTAGTGAGTGAGTAGACGGCAAAGTCCAGGGCATTTTTGAGAGTACTTTCAGGCAGTTTTTCCGGTTTTTCCAAGACTGTATTACAGCTTTGGACAGCTTCGCCATAAAGTTTCAACTGGAGTTCAAGATTACACTTGCTGAGATAGATCCCTGCCAGCAGTGACATTTCGATTTTAGTGCTTTCTGAGTTATTAAGAAACCTATTCATTTCGACAATAGTCTCAGCTTCTTTCCCGGCCTTTACAGCAGCCAAGGAAAGGCGTTTGAGCAGTGTCGTTTTTTCTTCGGGAGATGATTGGCTATAGGCGGTTTTATAGAATTCCCAGGCTTTGCTGTGAAAACCGTCCGTTAAAGCCTGGTCACCTTTAAACAGTCCATTGTCACTTTGAGCTAAAAGGAGAGTGCTGCAAAGAAATAAGCCTGCTGATAGTAGCTGTTTAAATTTCACTTCTTTTTTTTCTCCACAGTAACTTTCATGGAATCGTCTATTAGCTGGATGATTTTCTCGTGTTCTGGAAGCTGAGAGTTTATCAGGCGTTGACGAAGTGAGCTGATGCCTTGAAAGTTATTTTGACTTTTTAAGATTTTTACAGATTCGACACAGGCATCGTAGAAATACTGCCAATCAGCATAGTTATCCTGAGCCATATGTTCTTGAAAATGATAAATAAGATTCAGGTATTCATCGAGCCTATGTGAGGTTTGTTGGAGGGCTGCGAAGATTTGAATCTTGAGTTTGGCAATTGTCACATAGTCAAGTTGGCTGCTTTGTAGATCAGTTAAGGCCGTTTTAAAGGCTTCTGAGCTCTGTTCTTTATCTTTGGTCAGTTTCCCTTCGAAATAGAAGTTCTGAGCGCTCCAGAAGCTATCTAAACCATTTTCTTGACTGGTTTTGGCTCTTAATTGGGTATTAATTCGGGTTAGTAGTTCAGAGTTTTTATTTAGGTCGGCTTTGTGCATCCAGTCGATTATAACTGTCATCAGAGCAGCGGACAAACTTTGCTTTTCATTGACTATTTGAATGATGGCCTTCTCTAAGACTTCATTGTTTTTCTCAAGACTTGCGAGATTGGTGAAAGCAACTTCCAGGTATTCTGGATTTTGAGTCTTACTGATGATGTCGGCATAGACGCTGGCGGCAGCAGAGTGGTTTGGCTCCAGCGAGTTTTGATAAGCAGCAGCTAATTGTAGCTTTACTTCGCCGGCCAGAGGGTGCTGTATTTTACGGGTGAAGTCGAGGAATTGCTCCCACAGAGTAATGCTTTTGCGAGGGTCGCCAGAAAATTGATAGAGCAGGGCGCGTTGATGTAAGGAACGCGCATACACATTGGGCGAAATCTCTTTAGCTTTGACGATTATGTCATCCAGAGTGGAAGCAGCCTCAAGAAGATCTTTATTGACACTTTTCTGTATTTTATAAACTTCGAAGAGCATTTGAGCGCTGCGGTTGTCCTTAGGATATACAGTGGCAAAGTCATAAAATGCTTTTATGGCGTTTTGAGTGTCGCCATCTTGCATAAGAATGTGCCCTTTGTCATAGAGTGCGTGTTCTTTGAGTTCAGGCGTTGGACTTGTTTTGATGATTGTGTCGATGGTCTCTAGAGCACCTTTAAATTCTTTATCCGCCGCCTGGGCTTTGTAGAGCCTATGGAAAGCCGCAGAAGTCAGAGAATGGCGGCGTTGCTCGATTAATTGCTTGTAGGCAATAACAGCACTTTTAAATTGTCCTGTATTTTCAAATGCCATACCGGCTTTATAGAGGGAAGATATGATGAGCTCTTTGTCGTGTGAAGTTTGCCCGACACGTAAAAACAAAGCAGCAGCTTCCTGGACTTTACCTGCCTGCTGCAGAAGGCTGGCATTGATGAAATTAACTTTACTTTTCAAAGCAGCCGGCATTGGCGCCTTAGGGTCAATTTGAGCAAATACTTCACCTGCCTGCTGCAGATTGTTTGAGTTAATGAAGGCTAGGCATATTGATACTTTTAAGGACGTTGCATTATGCACTATTGGATTATTTTTGAGGAAGTTCTTGACTATTGTAGAAGCATCATCGATTTTATTCTCTTTGATGAGAAGATTGACTTCTGTCTCGGTAATCTGTGCAAGATCATTGGCATTTCTAATCATCAGCTGGCAGGCTTTTATGAGTTGATCAGATTTTTCTTTATTGAAACTGTGAACACTTTCTGCAAGTTTACTCAAAATTGCAATTGTCGCAGGATGGCTGCGTATATCAATAATGGCTTTATTTTCTTCCCATAAACTTAAGGCTTTCACTTCATTTGTGAGGGCAGTATTGAGGTAGATCAACAAGAGTGCGTATTCGTCTCTTTGAATCCAAAGTTCTTTAAGCTTATTGAATTCGTTGAGGGTATTTTTATCCTGATTTTTAAGCAGGCTCAGTTTATTTTTGAGGCGTATGACTTCAATCGGGTTTTTGAGCAAGCTCATTTCGTAGGCAATGATTTCATTATCTAATGATTTCAAGTCTATGTTTTTTTGGAAGAGCAGACGATTAACAAGAGCTTCATCTGCATAGTTATTCAGCAGTAGAGTTTCAGCTTCTGCATCGTCATATAATTTGATTAATTCTTGCAGAATATTATTACTGTTTTCAAAGTCATTTTGCAGTCGGTAGTACTGGCTTTTGAGAAGTTTGATTTGCTGGCTTTCTCTGGCCTTTTCCAGTTTAGATTGAGTGATGAGCTTATCTGCTTCTAAGAACAGTGTCTTGGCTATTGCCTTGTTATTCTCATCAAGATAAATTTTGATAAGTTCTGCCTGGGCATATAGCCATTTCGCTGGTTGTTTCTCAACATATTTTTGGTAGAGATTTAACGAAAGTTTAGCTTTGTCGTAGTCCCGCTGTTCAACTAATGCACGTGATTGGTTTAGTATGTCATCGGCAGGATTTTTCTGCTGAGCGGATATACTAGTGTAGGAGCTAAGTCCAAGAATACATGTTGTTGCTAAATGCTGTGTAAATTTCTTCATAAATAAAAAACCGGTTCAGGAAAATTATACACCTGAGGCCGGTTTTTATAAGGGGTATCTACAGATTTACTTTAATTTTCCAAGTCTCTTAAGGACTGAGATGATTTCATCTGTATTTTGACCTTTTTCATGAGCAACTTTTTGAGCTTCTTCCTGTAGAGTTACATTCATAGTCTCAAATTCGACGTATTGCTCTAGTGATTTATCAATCTTAGCCTGTGTGCTTTCATCAGAGATTCTGTTGAAATCATTCACAAGTTCCATTGGCTTTCTTGAGTAGAGTGTAGAAACAGTTACAAATGGCTTTTGTAAGGATGGGTTTCTAACGACGCTGTACATTGGTGCTACTTTTATTGAAGAGAAGTGATCCAGGATGTTGTAGAACACAGTGTGATCATAATCTGCTGGTACTTCCAGCAAGAACAAAGCTTCAATCGGTGTTTCACCTGGTAGCAGAAGCGGGTTGGCATTTTCGCTTAATTGATCGCCAAAGTATCTCTCCGGATCATAGTCAAAATAACAGAAGTTATTAAAGAAAGATTTTGATCTGTAAGCCGCAAAATCTTCATGGTCTATGTGACCTTCCAGAAGTTCACAGGTATCACCTTTCTTAGGAATGCCTTCAAATTTTTTAAGAGACTCTACAATCATCTGATTATACTTCTCTTCAGCAATTCTCTGTTCGAATTTCATCTTATTTGAAAAGAGGAAAAGGTTACCTGTATTTGTTGAATCCAGAGCGTTAGACAATGGTCCTTTTAGGAACTCTAAAGTGTTGACGATGAATTCTTGTGATTCTCTTGGTGCATATGGTAGGATGACAGCAAATTCTGTTTTGCGTATATCCGGTATATTATCGTACGTAGCTATAACGTCTAATATCTGAGATGTTATACCGTTACCAGTACCACCACCACTTGAGGAAATAACCATATTTCCCTGGATTGCTTCAAGTATCTGAGCTCTTATAGAATTGAATGATGATTTACCAATAGAAGGATCTTTTTTGGAACCTTTCAATTGACCTCTTTCAGTGTGTGCAAAAGCGAGAATTTTCTCTGCTGCATTTGTTTTGGACAGTTCTGTTTCTGACACATTAACTGCTACACTGTTTGGACTCATTAATGAAGCAATCTTACCGCCTGCTCCGCCTATTCCAATAGCCATATATTAACCCTCTAAATAATTAGATTTCTCTGGTTCATATTTTTTCGAAATTATTAATTTCTCAAGTGCTTGAGCACCATAATTAGAGAGATATAGATTCTTTCTATTACTCTCTTCGCGGATCGCTATAAAGCACAATGTCTTTAATGTCTCGACATAGGCGACTGCACTTTGTTTAGTTCTTGTCACTTTCAGATTTTTTAAATCATCAAATACATTTGTTATGTTGTATTTTATTTTCTTATCTTCAGCGACAGTCGTCCAGTAGAGAACCAGGAAATGGGCTCTCTGCAATTCCGCTATCTGTTTTTCAAATAGTTCATTCATACTCATAAGATATACCAGCTTATACTTTTTCTAAATGTATTTCCAGAAAAATCTATTTTAGTTAATTGTTTAATACTATACTATAGTTTAATCTAGTTTGTATTAGTTTTAATTATATTAACATTTATCTTAGTTTTATATTTAATATTTGATAATTATTGTCTTTTTAGTGGTGTTTTTGAGGCTTTTTCATATAAGTTTAGTTTACTAAAGTAAGTTATAGTTTACTATATATTTGGGGTTTTTAAGGGATAATATGGACTCTATTGGGACTAAATATGGGCTTTAGAAGCCTCTAGAAGGAGTATACTATCATGGTATTGGATTGTGATTGAAAACAAAGTATGACGCTTAGTTGTGATAGCTTAGATCTGTAAAGGCAACTATTGACACTTTAGAATTGACTAGCCAACTTTATAGTTTGTTTTTTAAATGAAATAGAAGTTTATTTAGTTGTATTTGATTGTCATGATAATTAAGAATTAGATCAAAACAATGGATAAATCATGGATAATAAAACTCGATTAAATGAAGACGGATCATCAAAGCTTGAGTAATTAAGGGGAGTAATCAGGTCTTTAGAAAGCAATCTAAAGACCTGAAATAAGTGAATAGAAAGGTATAAGTAAGTTTAATGATTAAGCGGGGAATGGTCCCTAATTGAATAGAATTATTATTTCTTTTTCTTCTTATTCTTAGCCTTTTTCTGAGCGTTTTTTTTCTTTTTATTTTTAAGCTTCTTTTTATCGATATTCTGATCGTCATCCAGAGGCTGTGTAAATTGATTTAAGAATGAATCTAACTCTCCTGGTGGTATGTCCCCATCAAGATCAAAAGGAAGATCAGGCATGCTGAAACCATCATCCGGTAATTCTTGAAAATACTTATCTTCATATGATAAGATTTTGGTCTTAGCATCTAAGTATTCTGGATGTTGAAGTTCAAAAAGTTCACATGTATTTACTATGACTTTAGCCTTCATGCCAGAGAGTGGAAACTTATCAATAATTGAAAAGATCTCTGGATGATACAAGTTATCAATCAAGTGCTGATTGTCCTGTTTAATATGTCCCCTTAAAGCATCAAAAGCTTCCATATAAGGGATCGATTGAAGGCATGTACTTAAGTAATTTTGTTTTTGCTTGTCTTGAGTATTCTCTAATGCTTTTGCAATAAATGGAATGGCTCTAGGTCCAAGATGGTCAAGGAATATACATAAATCTTCACAAACGAAACCACCTTGTTTTTCATGAATGAAACTAATGACTTTTTCAAGTGAAAATTGGCAGGCATCAGGCTGGCTGATGGCCCATCTCTTTAGGATCTCTGCAGACAGTCCAATAGAAATAAATGATTTGTCATTTTCGATTATCTTAAACAAATCATCACAAGAAAGTTTTGGTTCAGATTCTGCAAGAAATTTAACCGCAGGTTCGGTAACAGACAGGCGATTAAGCTTAATTACATCGAGGGCTGATTGAATGTTTTCATTTAAATCTGACGAATCAAACTTGGTATGTGTAACACTTGCAGCAGCATTAAAAGTTAGATAAGAATTAACTATAACTTCATGAGTGGGAGGAACAGTTGAATAGTATTTAAGGATCTCAAATGCCAAAAGGATAAACTCTTGGTATTCTTCAACTTCATTATTAGAGTTACTTAGCTCTAACCAACTAGGAATATCCCATGAGTTCTTTTCTGCGACTTTATTTAATTCATAGATAAAAATAGCAGGGGCATTATCAGGGGTAGAACAAAGAGCGTTAATTAACTCAGCTGATAAGTCAACTGCATTTAAAGTTGAATTAAGGGCTGAATATAGCTGCTCAACGTATTCTTTATTGAATTCTTTTGAATCAAAGAAAATGAGCTTATCCAGTAGAAATTCTGGACAGAGAAGTAGACATAGGTTCCCTCTTGTAGCAAAAGGAGAATCACAAGCTATGAAATCTGATAACAGCTCTTGAAGCCTATTTACTGGAGCTACACGTATTAAATTGGACAAAACTGGTGCCTGACGTATAGGATCACTTTTAACAGACTTATAGAGCTCATTTAACTCATTATATCTTTGAGAGCGAGGTAAGTTTAACAAGCAAGATACGTATGCAAAGAATTGAGACGGCTCTTTGAGATCTGAAATTTTATATTTCTCTTTAAGCTTAGACAGTGCGTCTGGAGTCTCACAGAATAATAAAAAGTCAAAGAGTTCTATTGTCAGCTGAGAGTCAGCTATAACTGATAACTTTTGAGCGAGTGGTTTGGGATCTAACAGGCCCTTTGCACGTAAATTTGCAAATAAGCGAATATCGGGATTTCTGTCTAAAAATAGAACATAAAGAAAATCATCTACCAGTTCAGGATATAGAGAAGATGAAGTGTCAACTATCCAACGGTAAAGTTCTTCATTTATAACTCTTTGAAAAGCGTTCTTTAAAAACTCTTTTTCCCACAGTGGTGTAAATTCTTTATCTGCCATGATTCTCTATTGCTTATTTTCTTTTGGGGCAAGATACCAACCATAAGCAAAAAGTCATTGTATCTTATCTGTAAAGACCAGTAAATCAGCTAAATACTGCTGTGAATAATCATTAAACTCTTTAGATATATTTATCTCTATAAAATCCTGTTTCGCTTGTAATGAATTAAAACCATTAGAAGAACATTCTTGCCAGAGTAAGAATCCAGGGTGTGGTACCTCTTCAGTGACACAGACTGATCTGGATTGAGTGATCAGGCGTTGGCCATATTCTAGAAGTTGAATTTCAGATAGAGGCTTCAGTGAAACCTGGCTATCAGAGCCAATAGCAAAGCGACCACCAAGATTAATAAACTCTTTGAGTGGGAAGAGTCCATCTCCTAAATTCGCCTCTGTAGAAGGACAAAGCCCTACGATAGCTTGTGAATTGGCAATAAGTTTTAACTCATCTTGATTGCTGTGAGTTGCATGAATAAGAGTCCAGTTATGATCAACAGAAACGTTTTCATAAAGGTATTCAATCGGTTTTAAACTGGTGACTTGCTGGCAGTCATTGACTTCCTGATTTTGCTCTGAAATATGGATATGTACTGGACAGTTTGGCAGAGTTTTTTGGCGCCATTTTAGCACCTCAGTTATTTGTTTGATGCTACAAGCTCTTAAAGAGTGAAAGGCTATACCGAGTCGTATGTTATCTAATTTAGAGCATAGAGAAACTAAGTGATCCATAAGATTAATATAAGATGCTGTATCATTGTAAAATGGTTTTTGTTGCTCTGATATTTCTTGTTGATCGAAGTTTGAGTAGGTATAGAGCACAGGTAAAAGCGTTAACTTAATTCCGGTTGATTCTGCAGCTTCGATAATAGCTTCTGACATGGCAGTGATATTTTTATAAGCTTTGCCATTTGGTTGATGGTGTAGGTAGTGAAACTCCCCAACAGCAGTATAACCATTTGCCAACATTCTTTGGTAGAGCTGAGTTGCACAGGCCTTTAATGAATCAGGATTAAAGTCATGAACAGCTTGATACATTTTTTTTCGCCAGGTCCAGAATGAGTCTGATTTTGATGAGGCACATTCAGTTAAGCCGGCAATAGCATACTGAAATGCATGACTATGCACATTTGCAAACGCTGGGAATTTCATAGTTATACCCCATTTACTATAACTATAACTTTTGCTTTTCGAGTTTGCTGTCCTCTTTCAGGATTATGTGCGAAATCCAGTATTTATTATGGATCGCTGAGCTCCAGCTCGGCATATTAGACGTTATGGATTACTCAGCTTTAGATGTTGTGAGAAAGTAATTTTTTAGACAGAAAGTTCAGGATTTGAGAAAGTATAAAATTAAAGATTTTGAATTTAATATTTTTTCACGCCCGCTTCGCTCAAGGCGCAGAGAGATATCTTGGAAAGAATGTATTAAACTACCTTCTACCTTATGATAATAATCTTCCGCCGTGCGATTACGGCATCGTCCCAGAGATTCCATTCGCCTTTCTTTGAAAAGGTGTAATAGACGTAGAATTCAGATCCTGTCTCTCGTGGATTTTTATTCACACTTACAATGGACGGGTAGAATGACTCGCCATTCTCTTTGGCAAGTTTTTTACGAGGTTCCCATGTGATTCCATCTTTGGAACTGGTGATGAAGAGTTCCACATTAGTGTTTGCGGGTGTACTGGCGGCGACAACCATGATGTATTTCTTTAAGGCAGTGTTGTAGCTGACGTCCATCCAGCGGGTACCCGGGTTTCCTTTTTTCAATGGAGTGGATTTACCACCGATACCAGGTTGTGAGAAGCTACCTTTGCAGTACTTCTTCCATTTTGCATTCTTGCCTTTAAGTCCGGCTCGTACGACATCTGAAACCTTGGCTCTGGCGACTGAGAGATTACATTGTTTTATCTTGCCTTTTGCAAGAACGTCTCGTGCATAGAGGTAGAAGTAGCCATCTTTGATGACGAAAGGAGAGCCACATATCTCTACAGTTGTTTCGGCTTTGTCATTGGATACGTTGGCCTGGAAGATCGGTCCAAGGTCTTCAAATTGCAGTCCTTCTTTATCCGTCTGCACGCAGAGCCCCAGGACGCTGTAGAAGTTTTGTGCAGTTCCACGGTGGATTTCTGCATGATAGAAAAGGAAGATACGTTTTGATTTAGGGTCACGGTAAAGTGGGCCGCCCGAAAGGTACTTGAAGTTCTGATTTTTACTTAAGATTGTGACGTGTTCAACTTTCTGAGTTGGGTTCTTGAAAGTTCCCGTAACACGAACTGGTTTATGACCATTGGCTCCATGAAACTGATATTTGTTGCCAGTTTTCACCACACCAAAATTTCCGTCAATAAACCACTGTAGTCCGAGTTTATCACGCTGCTCTTTTGTCGTGATGACTTCTCTCTTACCAACGGAGAAGTTTGCAAGCTCAGCTGCCAGGACATTGGAAATCATCATGGAGAGTACTGCAGCTACGAGAGGAATGTTTACGCGGTAGCCCATTTCTAGTTCTTCCTTTCCTTAGGTTCAATTGGAGTGTCAATTTCTGAACTCATACGGAAAAGTGGCAGATTTAGTCACAGCTAAGTGAAGGTTTTAATCAAAAGTAGGATCTTTAGAGTTTATTGTGGGGTTGCCTTTTAATACAAGAATATGTTCTCCTAATTCTCTGTGTTCCCAGTGATCTCTGTGGTATAAAAATCAATTTAACCACGAAGAGCACAAAGATCACGGAGGATGGATGAGAGAGAAATAGCTTCAGAGTTCCCTATAGTTGGAATGGGTACAGCGAGTAGAAGGTATGTAGTGATCTGTTGGTTGTGGTTTAGGCTTCCAATTTTTGTTTGGCTAGAAAGTAACGTTTTGGATTCTTAGAATCTATTATCACAGGAACTGTTTCCCCATCTATATCAGCTTTTGCTAAAGACTTTTTGTACTTGTAACTTTTTCCTTCATATCTATATGTAAATTTTATATCCTGAATTTCGCCATACACTTTCCCACTGGATATAATTTTAGCGTTGAGAATAACCCCGTTTTTAATAATACTTTGATCTCTCAGATATAAATAATGAGTGACAATAATTGTTCCCAGTGTTAATAAAATTGGTATCAGTATGCCGATAGGATCTTCTCTTTGAGAGTGAAATCTTTTTGTGATTCTAATGTCTGTAAAGTGTTCTAAAAGATACCAAGCCCAAGCAGCAATATAAATCCATGCTGAGTAGCTGTAGTATTTCAGTTTTGTAATTTCCAAGTCTTTTATGTCTTTCATTATGTAATGCCCTTTTAGTTTAAGTAAGTAATGCCTCAAATTGAAGCTAGAGTAGCTGAATTATATAGAGTGAGTTATGAAAAAGTTTTAGCACTTGTTGTATTAATTAAATCTACTTTGCCTTCTTTAGGAAATCATATTTTGACCAATCAATGTTTAGGTTCTCTTCGTACATTTTCTCATCTTTTGTACCATAAACAAGTGCGACTATGGTATAGCCTCCTTTAAGACCTTTGGGAGAGCTAATCATCCAATCAGAAATTTCGTTAATTTTAACTAAAACCTTTTGCCCAACCTTTAAATTTTTTACATAAACAGGTTTGTTACTCACAGTAGCCGTAAATTGGTTTTTTTTAAAAGAAACTAAAGACAACCAAATATGTTCAGCTTCATCTTTGCCATATGTAAAACCTTTTTTAATAAAAAAGCCTTCATGATTTTTAGTCGATTTAATTCTTTGTATAAATTCGTCAACTTTGCTTTTAGCCTCTTTGATAGCGAAATCCATTTTTTTATCTTTGGTCAATATAAAGTCCGGTTCATTATCACGTTTAATGACTTCGGGTTCAGAATAGCCTATCGTTATAAATAACAATAAAATTAATGAGATGGTTGATTTCATATTTTCCTCTATGTGTAGAATTATTTAGTAAGGTCTGTGACTTGTCCGGATTAGATCGGCGCTATTTACTGTTTTTTCATGTGGTTTAGAAACTATTCAGCTTCTATTTCATATGATAGTTATTATACAGCATTTTGAGAGTAAAAAATTTAAGATCAGCATGTTTTTATTCCCTTGCACATTGTTATAGTCTTTGATTCCCTAGTAGGTAATAAAATATGTTGTGTTGTTGTACTTTCAATTACGCTTTGGATGCAAAGTTGACTCAACTTTCGAAGAGAAGCCTACTATAACTATAACTTTTGTTTAAGAGGCTGCCGCCAAGAGTTCCGCAGAGTTCGGCGACAGATTCGGCATCCCAAACAGCAATATTGGCTTTGTAACCTTTTTGAAGTTTGCCGAGATCATTGAAGCCTAAAGCTTGAGCAGCATTTATGGAGACGGCTTTCAGACTTTCTTCGGGTGTTAAACCAAAAAACTGACAAGCCATATTCATCATCAGTCGTAACGAAAGAACAGGTGAGCTGCCGGGATTTGAGTCGGAGGCTATGGCGATGGGAACATGGTATTTTCTGAAAAGATCAATAGGTGGTTTTTTAGTTTCTTTTAAGGTGTAAAAAGCTCCGGGTAAAAGCACGGCAACGGTATTAGAATCGGCTAAGATTTTCACGGAAGCTTCATCCATATATTCTAAATGTTCAACTGAAAGTGCGCCCATTTCAGAGGCCATAGCAGCAGCCCCAGTTGCAGACAGTTGCTCTGCATGAGCCTTTAAATTGAGTCCCAATTCTTTAGCAGCTTGGAGAATCTTTTTTGATTCTTCTAAAGTGAAAGCAAAAGATTCGCAAAACACATCGCAGGCATCTGCATGAGGCTTTATTTCAGGAAGAATAGTTGCACAAATAAGGTCAACATAGTCCTGCCTATTGTCTATATATTCTGGAGGAATGGTGTGGGCACCGAGGAAGGTTTTAGATATTTTAAGTCCCAGAACCTGTTCAAGTTTGGCAGCAACTTTGAGCATCTTGAGTTCAGTTTCAAGATCGAGGCCATATCCTGACTTAATTTCGACAGCTGTGACTCCATCTGAGATTAAGTGAAGTAATCTTTTGGAAGCGGATTCAAAGAGTTTTTGTTCGGTACAGGCTCTGGTGGCTTTGACTGTCGAAAGAATACCACCTCCCTGCCTGGCAATATCTTCATACGAACTACCATTGAGTCGAGCTTCATATTCGTCAAAGCGTTTACCTCCGTAAATCAAATGGGTATGACAATCGATAAGACCGGCAGTGACTAAACGTGCCTGACAGTCTTCAATACTCTCACATTCCTGAAGTCTGGCATCTGCATCATGACCAACCCAGGTGATCATTTCATCATCCATGATCAGCGTTTGTTGTCGTTGACCATTGATATAAGCATTTGTCAGGGCTTTAAACATATTGCCTAGTCCAATTGATAATTGAGGTGATCAGGTTTTTAAGAAATATTTGTAGCTTTTGGAAGTTAGCCTGATTGATTTCAAGACTGGATTCATTCATGTAGCAGCGTTGCGATATTTCCATTTGCAGGGTGTGAATACCATTTTCAGGTTGGCCATAATGTCTGGTGATATATCCGCCATTAAAACGCTCGTTTTGAACTGAGGTATAAGAACTCTTTTGTAGATGAGCCCACACAATTTTTTTGAGTTCAGCTTTACAGCTTTGGCCGCAATTTGTCCCCAGGTTTAATTCGGGAAGTTGGCCTTCAAAGAGTCGTGGAAGTTGTGATTTTACTGAATGAGCTTCATAGAGAACAGCGATTTTGTAACGGGTGAGTGTTTCTTGAATCCAACTGTTTAATTGATCATGATAAGGCTGATAATAGCGACTTAATCTTTGCTTAATTTCTTCTGAGTTGGGCGGTTTATTTATGTAAAGTGATTCACCTGTAAAACTCGTAGCAGGACAAAGCATACTACTGGTTTGTCCGGGGTAAAGATTCTCATTTTGGGGACTGCGGTTGAGATCAATCACATAGCGAGAAATAAGTGATTCGAGCATGGCACAACCTAATTCTCGGCCAAAGCCATAGAGTTCATCCATGTACCAATCGGTGTCTTCTACAGCGAGACCATTTGCAGTGTAAAATGGGCGGAGTTCATCGGGGATCAATGTGCCATTATGCGGCATACTGATCAGTACAGGAATGCTTCCTGGATTGAACTTGAATAACTCCATAAAAATCCTTCTTTACTTGACTATACCATTCCGCAGCAAGTATTTTCAAGTATGGGGACATTACGCGAATCTCGGCAGCACAAAGATTTTTGTGGTTTATAATTGGGAGGTATGTAATGAGTAATCGCATTGATAAAAATCGGAGAATTAAGGCACAGCGCGGCACGCAATTAGAGGCAAAAAACTGGTTAACTGAAGCGGCATTACGGATGCTGCGCAATAATCTGGACCCTAATGTTGCAGAGATGCCCGCTGAATTGGTCGTCTATGGCGGCATTGGCAAAGCGGCGCGCAATTGGCAATGTTACGACAAGATTGTCGACAGCTTAATAAACCTGGAAAGTAATGAAACTCTTTTAGTGCAGTCGGGCAAACCGGTTGGGGTTTTTAAAACCCATGAAGATGCCCCGCGAGTGTTAATTGCTAATTCAAATATAGTACCACACTGGGCTAACTGGGATCACTTTCACGAGCTCGATAAGAAAGGTCTGATGATGTATGGCCAGATGACAGCAGGATCGTGGGTTTATATTGGCAGTCAGGGAATTATTCAGGGGACTTATGAGACCTTTGTATCGATGGCGAAAAAACACTTTGGCGGAGACTTAAGCGGTAAGTGGATTTTAACTGGAGGTCTTGGTGGTATGGGAGGCGCTCAACCTTTAGCGGCAACTATGGCTGGAGCTTCTATATTGGCAGTTGAGTGTGACCCTGAGAGAATTCAAAAAAGACTGGATACTTCGTACGTTGATATAGTCACAAACAGTCTGGATGAAGCCTTAAAAATAATCGAGGATAGTGAGGCGCCCATTTCTGTTGCTTTGGAAGGAAATACAGCAGAGGTATTTCCTGAAATTGTTAGAAGAGGTATTCGTCCAGATGCAGTCACCGATCAGACATCTGCCCATGATCCATTAAATGGTTACCTGCCGTTGGGTTGGACACTGGAAAAAGCTGTTGAAATGAGAATTAAGAATCCAAGCCTAGTTGTTCGTGAGGCCAAAGAATCAATGAAGATTCAGGTTCAAGCCATGTTGGGCCTTTATAACCAAGGCATTCCAGTATTTGATTATGGCAATAATATTCGGCAGATGGCCTTTGATACAGGTTTCAAAAATGCTTTCGACTTTCCCGGTTTTGTACCGGCTTATATTCGGCCATTATTTTGTCGTGGCATAGGCCCTTTTCGCTGGGCGGCTCTTTCTGGTGACCCTGAAGATATTTATAAAACAGATGCCAAAGTAAAGGAGCTTCTAAAGGAGAATAAACATCTCTGCCATTGGTTGGATATGGCTCGTGAAAAAATATCGTTTCAAGGATTACCATCGCGTATTTGCTGGGTAGGTTTAGGGGATCGTACCAAACTTGGCTTAGCTTTTAATGAGATGGTGAAGAAAGGAGAACTAAAGGCTCCTGTAGTTATTGGCAGAGACCACTTGGATTCTGGTTCTGTTGCCAGCCCCAATCGCGAAACCGAAGATATGAAGGATGGTTCTGATGCAGTTTCAGACTGGCCATTGCTCAATGCTTTACTGAGTACGGCCAGCGGTGCTACGTGGGTGAGTTTACACCATGGAGGTGGAGTTGGCATGGGCTACTCTCAGCATGCTGGTCTGGTTGTAGTCGCAGATGGCACAGACAAGGCTGCGGAAAGATTAAAAAGAGTACTGACAAATGATCCTGCTACTGGTGTGATGCGCCATGCAGATGCCGGTTATGAAGAAGCCATAGATTGTGCTAAGGAACATGACCTGAACTTACCAATGGTTGAAGACGGCGATGCTTAAGTTGAAGTTAAAACCTGGAAGCCTTAGTTTAAAATCTCTGAGATGTGTCTGGTTGGAGCCGGTTACTTTATCTTTAAATAAACAAGCCTGGTCTGCCGTAGAAAAGTCTGCTGCTGTTGTGACAAAAGTCATTTCTCAGAATGAAACTGTCTATGGAATTAACACTGGCTTTGGAATTCTGGCCCGTGAAAGAATAAATGATGACGACCTCGAAAATCTACAAAGAAAACTGGTCCTGTCACATGCCGCGGGTACTGGTGCTCCTTTGAATAAGGAAATTGTCAGACTGATTCTTTTGCTGAAAATCAACAGCTTGACATACGGCTTTTCTGGAGTGCGACCTGTTCTGATTCAAACTTTAATTGGTATGTTGAATCATGAAATTTACCCTGTAATTCCTTCTAAAGGTTCAGTTGGTGCGTCTGGAGATTTAGCCCCTTTAGCTCATATGAGTTTGGCGTTGATTGGCCGCGGTAAAGTCCATTATAAAGGGAGAGTCGTAACCGCGAAAACAGCTTTTAAAGATGTTGGTTTGGAGCATTTAAGGCTTGGTCCAAGAGAAGGCTTGGCTTTGATAAATGGCACCCAGGTTTCTACAGCTTTGGCCCTGGATGGTTTATTTAAATTAGAGAATATTTTTTCTGCGGCATTGGTTTCTGGTGCTTTGAGTGTAGATGCGGCAAAAGGGAGTGTTAAGCCTTTTGATGAAAGGGTACATCAAGTACGAGGACAATTGGGGCAGATAGAGTGTGCTGCAGTTTACCGGTCTTTGTTGGAAAATAGTGCCATTGTTAAGTCTCACATAAATTGCAAACGGGTTCAGGATCCTTATTCGCTTAGATGTCAGCCGCAAGTTATGGGGGCTTGCCTGGACCAGATGCGCTTTGCTGCAGAAGTTTTACTTCGAGAAGCTGATGCTGTTTCAGATAACCCTTTGGTGTTTGCGGATTCTGGAGACATTATTTCAGGAGGAAACTTTCATGCCGAGCCTGTGGCTATGGCAGCCGATAATCTAGCGCTGGTCTTTGCTGAAATTGGCGCTTTGTCTGAAAGGCGCATTGCTTTGCTAATCGATGAGCACTTGAGTAATTTACCGGCATTTTTAGTCCCACATGGCGGCTTAAATTCCGGGTTTATGATTGCGCAGGTTACAGCCGCGTCCTTAGCCAGTGAAAATAAAAGCCTGGCTCATCCAGCATCGGTTGACAGTTTGCCGACTTCAGCAAACCAGGAAGATCACGTCAGCATGGCAACATTTGCGGCGAGGCGACTACATAATATGGCTGAAAATACGTCTGGAGTGTTAGCAGTAGAATTGCTTGCGGCCTGTCAGGGGATAGACTTTCGAGCACCTTGTAAAACGTCTAGAAGACTACAAAAAGCTCACAAGCTGGTCCGCAGTAAAGTTGATTTCTATGGAGAAGACCGTTATTTTTCACCTGATATAAATATCATCTCAGAAACTGTGCTTGGTGGCGATTTCTTAGGGGTGACAGAAAGATTGATTAATCTTTTGCCAGCATGACTATCGCTTGAGCAGCGATGCCCTCTCCTCTGCCGGTAAAACCGAGCTTTTCAGTCGTCGTGGCCTTTACTGAAATCTTATCTTCCTTGACCCAGAAAAGTTTAGCGATGTTTTCGCGCATAGCATCGATGTGTGGTGCCATTTGGGGTTGCTGAGCAATGATTGTACAATCGAGATTGACCAGAGCCCAGCCTTTAAGCTGTGGAGAATTTAAAACGTCTTTTAAGAGAATCTGACTGTCGATATTTTTGTACTTGTCATCATTATCCGGAAACCATTTGCCAAGATCTCCTAAGGCGAGAGCTCCCAGTATGGCATCGCAAATAGCGTGTAGAAGGACATCGGCATCGGAGTGACCTTTAAGGCCAAGCTCGTGATTGATTTTTACGCCACCAAGTATGAGTGGTCTGTCAGGTACGAGTTGGTGAACATCGAATCCCTGCCCAATGCGGAAAGGGAAGCTTGCCATTACCAGGCCTCGGTGATGTTGGTGACGACTTCTTTAGCGACTTCGTATGCAGCGCGTTTAAGTGAGTTTCTTTTCTCTTCATGCTGATCGATAAGTTCGGTATAGTCGGCATATCCACTAGCAGTTCCGGATTGAACATCCCACTGTTTTTTAGTTTTTACATCGTACTTAAAGTTGATGGTCGTACGATAAATTGTCGCTCTGAAGTTTTGACCTCTTTCGCGTTTGTCAGAAGAGACAGAACCTGAGGTTCTAACGCTATAATCAGTGATTTCACCATTAATGACAATGTCTGCGTCCTCAGAAGAAACAAACTTTATAGAGCCGTCAAACATGAAACGCTCTTTGAGTTTAGCTCTGAGATAAGTTGCAAGTCTGGGTTCGTCAGTCAGATTTTTTATTTTACCAACACCAACAGTTTTGATCTGAGGGTGGTTGATGTAACCAACCTGGTAACCACAGCCGCTAAAGAGCAGAGCTGTTATTAAGAGTAAAAAACTATTTCTTTTCATCATTTGCTTCTTCAAAGTTTATTTCAACGTCGGAGCCTGTGTTCTCTAGAGGAGTCAGATCTAAGTCTTCAACAGGTAGGAGGAATTTTTCGGAATCACCCTGTTTGATAAGAACGCGCCTCTTTGTTTTATCTTTAGCTTCAGGAGGAAGTTGTACGGCTATTTTCTGCTCAGCTTTGACTTTTTGCTCCTGACGAATTTCTTCGCGCTTGTCAACGATACTCGCCTGATAGTCTTTGTCGACTTCCTTAAGTAGCACTTGAGCCTGGTCTTTAAACTCTGAATCGCCATACTCAATCATGAGTTTATACAGGTACCTTTTGGCAGCTTCCGGACGGTAGTGTGGTGTTTCGTCGCGGTTGTAGAAAACAGCGAGGAGGTAAAGTCTTTCGGCTTCAATATTGTAAATTTGTTTCATTCTACGTTTAGCTTCTGAAAGCATAGGGTGAGTTTTAAATTGTTGAATGAAAAGAGTTAATTCACTTTTTGCGCCATCGATGAGTGCTTGATCGCCTTCGATTTTCTCAAGTAGGTTAAGGTAGTGCTGAGCCAGGTTAATTCTTGCGTAACCGGCTTCTGCTGTTGTTCTGTAGCGCTTAACGATTGTTCTGTAGCTTTGAATAGCTTCAGCTTCTTGATTGTCATCTTTTTGAATGATGGCAACACGCAGTAGAAGGGCTGGAGCATTAACTGCAAATGGAGCATTGTTAACAATCTTCTTATACATGTCGATGACTGGCTGACGATTGGTAAATATGGAGTCATCACCTTTAATTTTGGCATATTCTTCATCGGCTATAACTAACTGTTTTTTTACAGCATCGGTATACTTCAGGTACATCGGGTAACGATCAATAGCAGCCTGGTAAGTTTCGAATGCTTCTTTAACTTCGTCGAGTTCTTTTAGAGCATCTGCCTTATAAGTTAATACTTTAACTTTGTTGGCGGCTTTTTTGAGGTTTTCGAGAAGTTCATCACATAAGTCGAGAACTTCATCCCAGTCTTCTTCCTTCTGGGCTTCTTCTATACGGACAACAAAAGTTTTGCCGTCATCTTTAACAAATAAGGCTTCTTCTTGAACCCATTCTTGCTCAGCTATAAGCGAAAAACTAAGTAAAAAGAAAACTGATAAAATAAATTTCATTATAAATCCAAAAAAATCTTCTATGTAAAGTAATGACTAAAATAGCCTGCTTTGCCTTCTATTCCAGTTGCTCATTGTGGGTGGACGAATATAAGCAGATGAAAAGTCAAAGCAGATATATTGAATCGTTGTTTTAAAGAGGCTTTTTTTTAGCTTTTGGGGTTTGAAATCAATTCAATTTTCACATTTAATAAGCCTTCTTTTAGTTCACCGATTTTTTAAATGAACTGGAAGATAAGTCGATAATTCTTCCTTCAACAAAAGGCCCCCGGTCATTGATCGTGACGGTCACTGTTTTGCCATTAATTAAATTGGTGACTTTCACTTCTGAGCGAATGGCAAATCCTTGTGTGCTGCGGTTTGGAGGTTTTGTGAAAATTTTTCACCACTGGCAGTTTTTCTATTGTTATATTCCGAGGAGTAATAAGAGGCAATTCCTGTCTCTGTAAAACCAACACAGTGGTATTTGGTAGAGCAGGCATTTAGAAAAATGAGAGTCAGGAATGTGAATATGATTTTCATAAAATTTTATTATTAAGCTTTGACTAAGAATTCGGTTATTTGATTTATACCTGCCAGAGCATTGAAGCTTATCATTCATACTGAATCGGGCAATGAGCTTTGTAGACTATTGAAGACGAAACGGCCAATTAACGCAGAGAATTTCAATTCTATGAAAGGTCATGCTCTTTTTTCTGAAACAAAGTCGTTTATAATGGATCTCATAGCAAAATTTTAAGTGAAAAAGGATTGAGATGACTTACTTACGATCATTGATACTGGGGCTCCTGTTTTTGTACTTTCCACTTTACGGGCAGTTTGAAAGAAAAGCCTTACCGGTTGACCCCAGGTTTCAACAAGGAACTTTACTGAATGGTCTACGGTATATCATTTGTAAGAATGCGACTCCTCCAGAGAGGGTGGAAATGTATCTTCACATTGGCAGTGGCTCGATTGATGAAGAAGATAATCAGCAAGGGATCGCCCATTTTCTTGAGCATATGGCTTTTAATGGCAGTGAGAACTTTCCGGCTGGAACGTTGGTAAAATACTTTGAATCGCTTGGTTTGACTTTTGGTATGCACCAAAATGCTTTTACTGGTTTCGATCAGACGACTTACATTCTTTCCTTACCAAATGTGAAGAAAGAGACACTTGATAAAGGGCTTTTATGTTTATCAGATTTTGCTTATCGTCTGGATCTGGATACCAAAGAAATTGAAAAAGAACGAGGTGTGATCGAGGAAGAGGATAGAGCTCGAACAAGTGTGCGTCAGCGTATTTTGAACAAGATGTTGCCGGTTCTTTTGCCCGGCTCCAGAGCAGCGAAGAGGCTTCCTATTGGCAAAATGGAAGTGATTAAACAAGCTTCAAGAGAGAGGTTTGTAGAGTTTTACGAAAAGTGGTATCATCCGCAAAATGCAGTTTTGATGATAGTTGGTGACATCGATCCGAAAAATTTAGAAAAGGTAATTTACAAACATTTTAATAAATGGCCTAAGAAAGAGAACCCTCCAGCTCATTTGCTTTCTGGCATAAAACCTTACACAAAAGAAAATGCTTTTGTGGTGACCGATAAAGAATTGACTCAGGCAAGCGTTGGTCTTACCAGTATTAGATCTTTGAAACCTATGAAGAACAATGGCGATTATCGTCGTGAAGTTATCTCGAATATTGGTCAGTGGATCATTAATAAGCGTTTGGGAGACATTTTAAAATCTGGCAAGGCAAGTTACCAGTCAGCGTCGGCATCTTCATCGGCTTTTTTAAACGTGTGTACTTATATAAATGCTTCAGCGGATGGTGAGCCGGAAGATTGGAAGTCGATGCTAGAACAGTTGATTTTAGAGGTCAAAAGAGCTCGAGAGTTTGGTTTTCATCAACAAGAGATAGACGATGCTATGAAGGTCTTTTTATCTTCTGCAGAAAGAGCTGTAACAACAGAACCCACCCGCCGCAGTGACAGCATTATTCGCGAATTAAACAGCACTATATCAGAAGGAAATATGCCGATGTCTGCCGAGCAGTCCCGAAGTCTTTTAGAGAAGATTATACCGGGAATTACGGTTATCGAAGTGAACGAGTCTTTTGCAAAAACTTTTTCCAATGAAAATCGCTTAATTTTACTGGAGATGCCTGAGAAGAAAGAACTTGAGATACCGACAGTTGAGCGTCTCTTGGAAGTTGCTTTCAGAACCGAGAAGGAAAAAGTAATTCCATATGAAATAAATAAGCGCGCTAAGAGCCTCTTAGATAAAGATCCTGGAGGCGGCAAAATTGTTGAAAGAACTCTTCATGAGGCAACTGGAGTGTCGACTGTAAAATTAGAAAATGGCGTTTGCTTTCACCAGAAAAGTATGAATTTTAATAAAGACAGCGTCACGGTTCAAATCAAATTTCTTGGTGGTAAGATTGAAGAAACTGCAGAGAATCGCGGAATAACAGATGTCGCAGTTTTACCGCTTCACCAGCCGTCTACAAAATCTTTTTCTTCAGTGGATATTCGCAATATGATGGTAGGTAAAAATGTCAGTGTCAGTGGCGGTAATGGACAGGATCTGATAAGCTTGGTGATTTCCGGTTCAAATAAGGATTTGGAGGATGGTTTTCGTTTAGCTTATCTTTTGATTAATGAAGCTAAAATTGAAGAGCCTATTTTTAATAATACGACTCAGCAGATAAAGCAGGCCTTGGAGCAGATGAAAAGCAGCGTTGATATGCAGCTAATGGATGCTATGGGCCGTTTAGTTACTAATGGTGATGTTCGTTTTGGTATGCTCTCTGAAGAGCAGTTGGCGAAGTTGAGTTTGCCTGAGTCCCAAAAGTGGCTGGATCGAATCTTGACAGAAGCGCCTATTGAAGCCTCGATTGTGGGGGATATTGAAGCCGAGAAGGCCATTTCGCTGATGCAAAAATATCTCGGTAGTTTACCTACTAGAAAGTCTTATAGCCACATAGAAAAATTGCGAAATATAGCTGTGCAAAAGAAAGGCATTGATAAAGAAATTAAAGTTGATACTCAGACACCAAAATCTTTAGTTATGGTTGCCTACAGAGGGCCGGAATATGCAGATAAAAAGAAGCGTCGCATCATGAGTTTAGCGGCAAAAATATTAAGCAGTCGTCTACATGAAGAGATTAGAGAGAATAATCAACTGACTTATTCTGCTTTTTGTCGTTCACAGAGTGAAGCAGCTTACAAAAATAAGAGTCTTGTTTTCGCTTATTTTACTGCGGATAAAGATAAAGCCCGTAGAGCGGCAGTTTTGTGTAAACAGATTATGCAGGATTTTGCGAAAAAGGGACCTTCTGAGGAGGAGGTTAAGACGGCGAAGAAACAGTTTGCAACGACGATTAAGTCGATGATCGAAAAGCCTGGTTACTGGTCGGGTTTATTGAGTGATTTAGAGCTGCGCGGAAACAAGTTGGATGATGTCGCCGAGATTGAAAAAATCTATATGAGCTATGAGCGCGATGATATCCGTAAGGTTGTTGAGGAGTACTTCACTGTGTCAAATAACATAACCGTCGTTGTTTTACCGCAGAAGTAAATCAAAGTAGGAAAGGTCCAGAGAAAGCTGTAGTCCTTTAAGCTTTTGGCGTAAAAGTAGAGTAGCTTCAGTTGGACCTTTCACTAACTGCGGGAATTCCTCATCGAGGCTTAAAAGGTCTGAGAGCAGTTGATGGCGAATAATGAATTTTTCAGGCTGAAAAAGCAGTCTAAATATACCGCCTTTTAGATCTGTTAATTTTTTCTTAGATAATTTACCTGTTTGACAATCTATAATGGTTATATGCTTGTCAGTAAGAATTAACGTCAGCAGTTCATTTTTAGACTCATAGTTACAGGCAAGCCAGTTTTTAGAATAGGCAATATGAGTTAGTAATCCAGACAGAGATTTTGGTGAAGTCTTTGGAGCTTTCCAAGCCTGATAAGGTGCGAGCAGTGCTTGTTCTTTTTTGATTTCTTTAGTCACAACAGCCTTGACCAGCTCTAGTGGAGTTTGAATGCCTTTCACTTCTTCATTTAGTTTGATCATTTCATGCCAAAAGAGCCAATCGTGGTCAAAAAAGTTCGGTGAGGTGTATTGATGGTAATTAGGGTATTTGTTGGAAATATTGTTATACAGATAACTCTTCGCAGTACCGCCTTTAAGTGAAGATGTAAATCGGGCAAAATTTATTGGTGTATTGATTGCTGCCTGTCTGGCTTCTTGAAGCTCTTGTTTAAGGTCACCTCTTCCTGGATATGTATACAAAGTTTGAAGCTTTTGGCGACTCACTTTTCTGAGCTGTGCGAGACTTGAGAGTGCCTTCGGAAGCATACTGTATTGACTGTAAAAGAAGAACAATTGACGGTTTCTTTTAATGCTCCAAGGGCTGCTTTTCAGATTCATCTTGAAGTGTTCTTCTGCTAAATTGAGATAGTCTTGTCGATCCTTGGCCGGGACTAAACTTGATTGGCGTTGGTAAAATTGTCCAAGGTGAAAGTTAAGATCAGAAAAATAAGGTTCTAAAGAGGCTGTTTTTTTGAGGTTCTCGGCGATGTCTTGAAAATTATTTGAGAAACGCGTCAGTAAGCTGCTATAGACGTATTGTGGGTAAATCGCCTGAGGGTCAGAAGCCGCACTTTTCTTATACAGGTCTAAGACTATGGGTGCCAGCTTTTGTTTGCCGGTTTTTTGGAAAGCATTTTTCGCTTGTTCCCCTTGCCATTTGTAATACTGAGAAGGCAATATCTGCGATAAGCGGAATATGAGAAGTGCTATAACTGCAGCTGCTGGAATAATCCTAATGAGAGAATGGTTTTGGGACTGTGTGACTTTGAGCGGCACTTGCAGGTTCAGGCCAACAGCTATAAGAAAGAGAATTGCAGAGGACGAGATTACCAGAGGCTTATCTGCCATTCCCATGATGAATAGAGATATAATAATGAATTGATAAAACAGGTAATTTGTATTGCTGCTCTTTTTGAATGTAATAAGTAAAAGCCCTAGCCAAAGCAAAGCAACAATTAAACCATTTTCTGAAGCCAGGTGTAAAAACTCATTATGTGGATGCTCAACAATGGGGGAATAGACAATTTTTTGTTTTAGGGCATCACTGGCAAACTCCGGGAAATCCCGTTGGAAATGGCCTGCACCATGACCAAAAAACGGGGAAGTTAATATCATCGAAATGCTGTCTTTGTAAAGAGGCCCGCGGATATCCAGATTCAGCGATCTCTGCACGTAATCCTGTTTTAGAAATAAAATACTAAAAAAAGAGATGAGGCAGAAAACCCAAATGGCATAGTTGGCTTTTCTCGGTAAGCAGGACCAACAGCTATAAAGTAAGAGAGCGCCAAACACTGGATATAAAACACGGGCCTGACAGAGGTTGAGTATGTACAGATTCAGAGGGATAAATGCAAATACAACAATTTTAAAGTATTTGGAAGGTAGTATCTTTCTTAGCCAGGCAGTAGTAAATATTGCAGAAGATAGAAGAGTGGCGGCCAGCCAATTTTGATTTCCTGAGAACCCAATTTTTTGATTTCCTGGCCAAATGACACAGTAAAACATACTTAGAAACCACAAAAAGCTTAATGTCGGCAAAATAAGCTTTTCGATTTGTGGAGTTTTCTGTGCTGCCAGACTTATGGCTAAAGGAACACAGAATAAGGCGAGGCTTTCAAGTGTTGCCTGAAAATGAGAGCCAAAAATTGTGCTACTAAGTATGCTTATACCTACAGCTGCCAGGCACAGTCGAACGGCTGTATTTTTAAAATCAATAAGTTGGATATTAAGAAAGCAATACACCAGGCTGAGAGAAGAGACAATGAATAAATGTGGGACATCAAAAAAGAAGACATACGACGATAGTTTGGAGCCATAAGGGAATATGAGAGCCAATGGGTTATATATAAATGCGCAAGTTAAAGTTGTCGCTATAAAGAGGAATTCTTGACTGACTTTTTTCATTGATTGTGTAGCCTCTTTCGTAACTCCTTGAATGGCGCATCCATAGGCTTTAGTAAATGACTTTGGGATTTGAAATGGTTTTGCCACAGTCTAATAGCGTAGGCTGGGTTAGTAGAATAATGAGGGAGTGATGGATCCTCTGCCATTAGCTTACTGAAGAATTCGTTTTTCAAAAAATATGCCTGAGGGTAGGCGAAGTATTCGGCTTGAATTGATGGAAAGTGTTTTTTTATGTCTAATGCAGTAGTCGATTGAACCTTTCCGTCATTTAGCAACCAGAGATCTTTTTCATTATACAGTAGACAATGCCATTTATTATCGTGTTTAAAGATGGCCGATTCCAGACCTTGAAACCTGCTAAGCATAGCGTATAAACACAGCGCAGAAAGACTGCTTCCCTTTTTGTTTTTAACTAACTCTTTGGGCCAAATAAAATCATTACCTTCATGAATATTGATTTTTGCCTTCAATTCATTATAGACAGTTTGTGGCGATGACGAATAGTTAAACTCTTTTGCCATAGCATAAGCTTCTGAAGCAAAAAACATATCACCAATATTGAATGGGCCACTAAACGTAGGAATGAAATCTCTTTTATCTTGTAGAAGAGCAATTGAAGTCAGTTCAAAAAACTTCATGAAGCGCATGAGATAGTTGGTTTTCTTAAGGCGATCTCCATAAGTCTTTTGTGAGAGCCAATTTTGAGTAAAGATTGTATGGTCTTTTGTTCGGGAGTAATTGAGATAGCGCAAAAACTTTCGATGATATAAGCCTAAAACTTCTTCTTGGGCAGAGATTACTTCTTCTATGGGGCGGTACATTATACTGAAGTCAAGCCTTTCGATATAGCTTAGTATATCACTACTATGATGAGAACAGGCATTGTTGAAAGCCTGTTTTGCTTCTGACAGTAGCTGTTGAGATTGTGATGGATTTTGTCGAGCCTGTTGTATTAAATAATCACCCCTGACTAATTGATAGTTTCTAAAATGTGGTGCAGTCATAGAAAGAAATTCATCTGGGACTTTGGCCAGCTGAGGATCTTGAAGATTTTTAACAGCAAAAATAAATGCTTTATAATAAGGCATTATGTGCCAATCAGCTAATTCAATAGACTTCATGGTATAGTCGTAGGCTTGTTGATAATTTCCCTTATTAGACGCTCTAAGTGAAGCGCGATTATAGAAACTTGCAGCAGTTTCGCGATAGGTTAGAATGAGTCCAAACAGTGCGATGACTGTGGCTGTGAATTGAAGAAGTTTAGGCCTGGAGAAATTTGCTATATTTTGCCATTTGAGGCTTTTTTCTCTATACCATATTTGCCCGATCAGTAAGTAGAAAAGAAGCATCGTTGGGTACTGAAAAATAGGTTTATCCATCATCCCTTGAATTAGCAATATAAATAAACAGATGGATGTACACCACTCCAAAGGTGTAGAAGGCTTTTTAAACAAGGCAATGCACACTAATAGCAGCCAAATGATTCCACCAGGCACGCCACTTTCACTGGCCACATAGAGAAGTTCATTGTGGGGATGCCGCGTAGTGTGAGCTGCGACAAGCATCTCTTTATGAGTTCTATTTTCATAAATTGGGAATTCTGCTTCAAAGTTGCCGGGCCCCACACCAAGTATTGGTTCTTGCATAATCATGTTAAGTGTACTTTGCCAAACAGAGACACGTACATTTCGAGTATTTTCCCAAGCAAGTATCTCTTTAAAAGTAAAGGCTAAAACCAGACCTGCAATGATTGTAGTTATGCAGATAATTAAACGGCCTTTTTTCGAGCTTTTGAGAAAAGGAATGTAAATAACTAAGAGTATGATCGCGACAAAAGAAGCACGGCTGTCTGCAGCTTGCACAGGGAGAATTGAGAAGCCTACAGTAATGATTGCAGAAGTACACCAGGCTTTTAAGTTCCCCATTTTCTTTGCGAATATTTTTTGGAGATAATACAGAGCAAAAGGGAGACTAGCCAGAACCAATGCAGAAAACCAGTTTTTGTTACCACTTAGGCCCATAGTGTTGATGCTGCCTTCTGGAAAATAAGCGTGGAGAAGGTTGATTAACCAGAGAATAGATATGGCAAGAGGTAAGAAATTACTTGAGAAGCGGTCACTTTGGAGTTTTAGCGAAAAGCTCAGAGCAATTGGAATGATCACAAAACCTGCGGTGTGAATATAAAAGGAAGTTGGAGATAGATTGATAATTCCTGAGATGATTGCGAGTAGGATAAAAGCAGCAGAAAGTTTAAATATAGGGCTTTTAGAGAATTGACCCGATGTAAGAAGCAAGGCTAGACCGGAGAAAGATAGGAATAGTACTGAGGGGATTGAAAAGTCATAGATGTTGTATCCTTGCCCAAAGGGAATAAATAATGCTAGAGGCAGGCTCAAGAACAAAAGAGCACATGAGAAGAATATGTAGTACCTGGCCAGCAGGTTTATTTTCGAGTTTGCGGCTTTCATCAAGATTCCAATTTTGTCAGCCTCATTCTATGCTCTTTCATGTAGACTTTCCAGCTTAAGATAAGCATGAAGTAAAAAATGCTAAGAAAAATATTAAATATTCAAAAAATCCATTTGAAAATAGTGTGCTGCTGTCTATACTTAGGGCACACCAAAGCGGGGGTGTAGCTCAATTGGTTAGAGCGCCTGCCTGTCACGCAGGAGGCCGCGGGTTCGAGTCCCGTCACTCCCGCCATTTTCTCCCTGAAACTTAGACCAATGAGATCAATTTTTATAAGCAATCAGCTGTGCGTTGAATTTTTCCTTGAGTCGACAAAAACTTCGTTTCGGGCTTCTTCTTGTAAGTCTTCAATTTGGTCAAATTCATCCATGATTTCAACCCCGAAGAATGTTTCAACAAGATCTTCTAAAGTCACAACTCCAAGGATGGTTCCATACTTGTCTGAAACCATGGCGATATGTTCTTTGTTTTTGATAAATTTATTGAACATGATACGCAGTGGAGTTTGTTGATTTTCTATAAAAACAGGACGAACTAAGCCGTCATAGTCACTAATTTGTTTATTTTCTTTTTGGGCAATCAGTTGATCCTTGATATCCTCTTTATGAACGTAACCGATGATGTTGTTAACATTTTTACCAAATACCGGTAGTCGGGTAACTGGTATTCCCTTTTGATATATACTTTCCGGGGTTGAATCAGCTGGAACCATAAAAACTTTTCGGGCCGGGGTCATGATGTCTTCTATTGTCAGCCTTGAGCCCATGAGAATGTTTTTGAGGAATTTTCCTTCATCGGCCACGAGGGCATTGGCCCGTACGCCAAGTTCAATCATCGATTCAACTTCTTCACGGCTCATTTGATCTTTTGAATCTTTACTGAACATCTTTATGAGAGCTTTGGATGCAATAAGTATAGGGTAAAGAAAGAAAATCAGTGGTGGGAAAAGTTTTAGAATAAATGGTGTGAGTGCTTTCCAATAACGGTGCCCAAGTGATTTGGGGATAATCTCTGAGAGGTATAAGATTGTCAGTGTTAAAACCAGAGAAACTAAGGAAAGGTAAAATTCAATTTTGCCGTCGGCAAAGCCCATTTTGCTGAATATTTTTAGAGATTCTGAACCAACGCCAGCAGCACCAAGAGTATGAGCAAAGGTATTCAGTGTTAGTATGGCAGATATGGCGAGATCTTTGTCGGAAGCATATTTGCGCAATTGTTTTGCATAGGACTTGCCTGAAGATTCTGCCGCTAAAATATAACTGGGTGAAATAGAGAGCAATACAGCCTCCATCATAGAACAGATAAAAGAAACACCAACTGATATGAAAACGTAAATGCCCAGCATCATAATAAGAGATTTTATCCCGTTTTTGCTACTTAAGTTAGTGGAGGCGAGGGGAAATTAAAAGACGATTAAAGCTTTTTAGGCATGTTTAAATATTCCGTTGTTGTAGAGGAAAAAATGGTAGTGTAGAATGTCAGATAAATTATTTTTTCAAACTTTCCCAAAATTTTTCTTCCTTTCACCCCCCTGTTTAATTTATAGTAGTATTTAAGCGTAAATAAATGGGAGCGGTTATGGCTCATTCACATCCAGTTTTAGTAGTAGATGATGATTATACGATTCAAACAATTATCAGCCATATTCTTGATCAGGCCGGGCTGACGCCAGTCACTTGTGAAGATGGGGAGTTGGCGATTGAAATGATTAATGTTCTTGAGTTTAAATTGGTGATTTTAGATCTGACTTTACCTAAAGTTGATGGATGGAATGTTCTTTCTACTATATTGGCTTCTTCTCCCAGTACGTCAATTCTGGTTATTACCGGGACAGTGACTCCGCAAACAGAGAAGTTTAAAAATGAGAATTTTGAGCGTGATGATATAGATGTCTATTACAAGCCAATTGTCGATCGCGAAGAGTTTATAAGTATAGTTCAGGGATTGGTGAGAGGCGCATTACGCAAAGACGCAGATAATACTGCTAATCAATTTATTGAGTAATTTCCTTTGATGATTGAAAGTCGGCAGTTTACCGACTTTCAGGTTCAGATAGTTCTTTTTTGTTCTTGAGTTCAAGTCCACAACCTTCACACCTTTCACAACGGTGTTCTTTATTAAATATCCAAATTGACCCAAGCCAACACACCTGTTGCAAAGTGCCGGATCTGTTGATGGAAGAAAGTTTGGTTTCTTTGTGTCTATCATAAGTATGCGCTTTTACTTTGTAGTAGGATAATGACAGACAGTACAGAAATAAAGAATGCAAAATAAAAAATATTTATCAACTAAGATCCAGGTGGTTATTAATAGTAAAGTTGTTTTTGTTGAATCAGGGCTTTACTACATAATCTTGAAGGTTCAGAGCTGGTAACTCAAATCTTGCAGCAAAAGCTTCAGCCTGTTCCTTATTCAATCTTTTACCATTAGCAGCGAGCATAGTGACACAAAGAGCGACAGGATAAAGTCCGGCTTGATTGAGAACTGAAACAGAACCTTCAAGCACACTCCATGGTCGGTCAACTTCACCACTTAAAATCTGAACAGCAGGTACATTACCAGGGCAGATCCAATCACCTATATTATAGTCTTCGTTGGTGAACATCTCTATCGTTTTAAGAAGAGCTTCGGCACTGTAGTCGTTGTCTTCTACCTCGCGGTGACGTACAGGGACAAGAAAGCGGCGGCCTTCTTCATCTAATTCGCTATTGACCACAGGTGCTGGTATGGCAAGACGCTCGGCGATATTTCCGGCTACTGCGAGATTACAACCTGTGCGGGCCATACCGAGGCAGAAGGTCAGGACATCTTCAGACAAGCGTTCAGCTGCAGCAACCAGTGCAACTTCAGTTCTGTCTTCACCTTCATCAATAAGAATGACAGCGCCACCTTTTATAAGTGTTGCAAAAGCCCACTCCTGATCTGAATCGGCTTTTTCTGAGCGTTTATCATCCGGGATTGTTAGAGATAGTACTCCGGATTCATCTTGAATGTGTCTTGAATTGAAATCGACTTCTATATTCACTTTGTCACCTTTAGTCATTTGCCCCAAGTGAGTGCGGTTTAGTGTTTCGGGAATGAGGGAAACAGAGAAGGCACCTTTACGCCTGTCTGTGATTGTCAAGCTGACGCCATCTACAGCAACAGATCCTCGAACTGGGATCAGGTCGCGGAAATTGTTGGGAAGAGAGAACCAGATTTTTACTTGATCTGAGCCTTCGACACTGGTTTTTTCGACTAAGTCCGCGACATAATCGACATGTCCTAAAATGTTGTGGCCGCCATTGTACTCACCGTGTTTTAAAGGCATATCGACATGAACGCGATCGCCATTTTTAAGTTCAGGTAGAGTCGTTCGTTTGAGGCTTTCCGGCCATACATCAAAACTGACTGTTTTGGCATTGTACTCAGTAACAGTGAGGCAGACGCCATTTATACCAACAGAGTCACCTTCTTTTACCAACGTGGAGACATCACTTTCAATGATGAGTCTATGACCGTTATGATCACCTTCATTGCTGATGGTTATTGCTTCTCTGGTGATAATTCCACTGTACATTTACTGCTCCGAAATTGGTAAGACGCTAGTCTTTTTTTGAGGATGTTTGTCGATCTCATCCTGTTGTTTTTGTTCGAGTTTTTGCTGGCGTTTGAGTTTCTTTTTAAGAGAGCGTTCAACTTTGCGTTCTCTGTTTCGTTTTACTGCGAAGTAGACAAAAGTAAAGGCAAAAGGTGAAAGGAAGGCTCCGAGCAAGCTGCCACCGATAACAAACATGAGTACGCCTTCTGTACCTAAAGTGGCTCCCAGTTGGCCGATTTCGTTGAGTTTAACGTCCTTCATAGTGTTGACAATCAACTCTTTGTCGACTTTGCTGTCTATAAAAAATGATCCCAGGTAAATGTTAAATGGGAATATTAAAGGAATCGTTATGGGGTTGGTGACCCAGGTACAGGCTGCAGCGACAATCTTGTTGACCTTGAAAATCCACGCAACAAAGACAGCTAGGATCATTTGTCCAAGGGGGATCAAAAAACCAAAAAATATGCCGATGGCGACACTAAGAGCTAATGCGTTCGGGGTACCTTTTTGGCGCATCAACTTTAAAACAATGTATCGATAAAATTTTCTATCAGTTACTTTTAGTGCCATCTAACTTCCTAAATAATAAGTCTGAAATATAGCCTGAAAATGTTATTTTTAAATAATGTGATTTAATAATAATCTATGATTTACCGGATGGACCGGACTATTACAATAATCCCACTCATAATGCATTTGCAATAAACTTTAAAAAGTATACATATTACAGCAGTATTTTTAGAAATTTTAGCATTGGTAAAAATTTGAATAAAGATTTGCAGTTGAATCCTTTACTGGAAGAACTTCTTTGTTGCCCTGCCTGTAAGGATGATTCCACTTTAGAACGTCCAGGAAAAGCAGAGAAACTGGTATGCAGCAAGTGTTCCAGAGAATTTGTTTTGAAGGCAGTACCTGGTAAAGACGGCAAAGGGATGCTTATACCGTCTCTGTTGCTTGAAGATTAGGAGGTTTTATGGTTTGCCCTGAGTGTGGTTGTACGGAAGATAAAGTACTTGAAACACGGGTTTCTAAAAATAAGGCAATTATTCGCCGCCGCCGTGAGTGCGTTGAGTGCAAGACTCGCTTCAATACTCAGGAAGAAGTCATACGTACTGAGTTTCACGTTGTTAAATCAGACGGCCGTCGTGAGGAATTAAATCTCCAGAAAATTCGCAGTGGCCTGGAGATTGCCTGTCGCAAAAGACCGGTCACCAGTGATCAAATTGACAAAGCACTTGAGCAGATTCAGATAAATCTTCAGAAAGAATTTGACCGGGAAGTACCATCCAAAGAAATTGGTGGTCTGGTAATGAAAAGTTTAAAGGCCATAGATGAGGTGGCTTATGTGCGTTTTGCTTCTGTTTATCGACAGTTTAAAGATGCAGATGAATTCATTCGCGAGATAAAGGAACTTTATTCGAAGTAAGGGTATGATTCACAGTTCAGCTAACCGGATCCTTTTAGGAAAATCAGGCAGAAGCTCGTTTTTGTTCGACATCGACGAGCTTCACGATCGCTTGAGCGCCAGTTTCCGTGCCTGTGATATTCGCAATATCTGGATGGTGGATGACATATTGATTGCACTTCATTGCGGTTTGCGTGAAAGCAATCGGCCTTTTTGTCATTCAGAAGAAGATAAAGACCAACTTCATGCCTCCTTATTAAAGGTTTTAAACGATAATGGCTTTGCCAAAGTGGCAGATCACTTTCGAAACTCTTTACACAACAATAGTCTTTCCTACTTAGAGAAACGCATTGAGAAAGAGCTTAAGACTTTTGTTAATTCGTTTTCTCGCCGCAGCGTTTTACTAATTAGCGATAAAATTACTAATTTAGGTTACGACCCAGAGATTGTGAGCTCTCTTTTAATTCACGAAATCTGCCGTCTGGAAAGTCAGCATAATAAGAGTTTGTATGTCGATGAACTACCGCCTGAAAGCCGGCTTAGTCATTTATTGCCTTTTGCAGAGAGTTTTGTCGGCTGGAATTGGGACATACTTAAATTCAAAGCAGTCGGTAATCTTTTTAACTCTATTCGCATCGAGGTGAGTCCATACGAATTGGCTTTGGAGTTGCAGATGGAGCCATTCATGGAAATTACTTTTATGAGTCGTTGGCAGAAAATATTGACCGATGCTTCGACTTATCTGGAACATTGTTTACTTGATCTTGAGGGGAAGCATTTAGAGAAGATTGATTACTTCAGTATTGTGATCCGGGATCTAGAGAACATGTCAGAGTCCTGCGATGTCGATGAAAGCTCGCCGTTTATTTCAGAACTTTATCAATCTCTTCAAACAGCGTTTGATGCAGTGGTCAAAAACTTTTCAAATGTCCCGGTTCGCCGCGGTTAATCCTTTAAGTTTTTGTCTTTACAGAACAGTCTTTCGAATCTTTTGGCTTGTAGCGGTAATCTTTTGAAAGAGAGTTATTGTACATCGCAGAGATTCATATGAATAAAAATTCAGCTATTTGATAACCTGGAGCCAAATTTGAAAAACTTACTTTTGACAGCAGCCGCTCTTATACTTTTTTCCTGCTCGTCGAATGAAATCCGTCGAATAAACCCACCCAAGAAAACAGTTTTGTTAAGCCGCAATCTGGAGAAAAATATTGAGCGCAGCAAGGTCGAGAGGGCGGTAAGAGAATTAAGTCAAACTCCAGAGCAGGTCTTTGCTGTAAACAAAAAAGGTGATTCAGCCCTGCATATTTCTGCAAAGCGAGGGGAAGTTGAGATCCTTGAAGCTCTTCTAGAAGCGGGTGCGAAGGTTAATCTGCAAAACAAAAGTGGTGACACTCCTTTGCATTTAGCTTGTTATGGCAACAAAGAAGAAGCCGTTCTTTTGCTTATGGAGCATGGTGCAGACCCTAAGATTATTAATACCAAGAAAGAGTCGGCGTTTCATAAAGCGGCAGTTATTTGTGGAGAGGATATTTTTAATGCTCTGTACTTAAAAGCAGACTTAGAGGGAGTAAATCATCTTGGAAGGAAGCCTCTCCATATAGCTGCGAGGTATCAGAATCTTGAATTTTGTCAGTTACTTTTAGATGCAAAGGTACAGGAAAGTCCACTTGATTATGAAGGCAACGATCCACTTATGGCTTGCTTGAAAGGGTTGAACTCAAATCAAGATCTTGAGTCTTTATTTATTTCTAAAATTTCAAATGTTCAGTTTACCAATAAGAAAGGTGAAACCTACCTACATGAAGCCGCAACTACAGATAAAGCGCATGCTATAAATGTATTGTTGGACAAAGGGGCAAAAGTTGATAGTCGGGATATGGCTGGTATAACTCCGCTTGTGAGAGCATTGCGTAATAGAAAGAAAAATGCTTCGAGAGTCCTTGTGCAAAATGGGGCCGATGTTTCGGTTAAGGATAACGATGGCCGGACACTTCTACACCTCATGGCATTTTGGATGACTGAAAAAACAGTTTTGAAAACTTTCATCGACGTCATCGACATAAATGCTATCGATAGCAAAGGCCGTTCAGCTTTGCACGAAGTCGTTTATTGGGGACATACAAAAAATGCCCAGGAGTTAATTGATGCTGGCGCGAAAGTAAATATTTCTGAGAAGAGCGGCGAAACTCCCATATTTGGAGCGGTTCGCAAACAGCGCCTTGAAATGGTGAATTTACTGATCGCTTCTAAGGCCGATTTGTCGGTAAAAAACATTTATGGCGAAACTCCTTTAAAGTTGGCAGTTACTGGAGGGCAAAGTGATATGGAGATCGTTCGTGCTCTTCTTGAGGCTGAGTCAGATGTGAATTCAATGAATATTTATCAAGAAAGTATAACTCATGAAGTCGTTCGCTCGGGGAATTTACAGTTGTTAGAGTTATTGTTGGAGTATAAGCCGGACTTGGGCTTAAAAGATCGGCTTGAAAAGACTCCACTTGACTGGGCTGTAGAAAGAAATTTAACAACAATGGCAGAATTACTAAAAACGCAGGGCGAATAATTGCTGAAATTTTTCATTATTCTTTTATTTAGCTGTACGCTGCTGCATGCAGATGACTGGTACTATGGTACCGGCCTTGATGGTGAAAAGAAAGAATTTCATGGCTCTGAAAATATGCATTATCGCTTTCTTACAGCTCCTGCCCGTAAAGGTGATTACTGGGAGCGCAAACTGGCTAAGTTTGAAGTGCAGGTCGCAGATGTTGCGAAACGGCTAAAGTCAGAGACGGATCAAAAGAAAAAGTATGTTTTAAGCGATGACCTCCAGAAGTTGCGAAACAATCGGGCTCGTTGTTTAATTCTTCTTGGGCGAGTTTCGGAAGCTAAAAAGTTACTTTTGGATATTGAGAAGAAGTTCCCGGGAGAAAGCACCATTGCGGAGAATTTAGCAACCTGTTATGACCTTGAAGGTAAGCCTGTCAAAGCTTTAGCATGGATAAATAAAGCGGGTGAACGTAACTCCATGTCCATCTACTCTAATCTGTGGGTCTATAAAAAAATTCTTGAAGCTCGAATTAAGGTTAAGGAAGATAAAGACTACTTATCGACTAATGCAGTGAGTGGACAGGACCTCGATGTTACGAGTGCAGAAGTACCATTTATTGAAGTGAAGAGTATGGAGCACTGGAGTCGACGCTTTAAGCTTGGCAGTGCAGCAAAGCATATACGAGAGCAGATTCAGCAGCGATTGCAGATTGAGAAAACTGAAAAAGATCCTGTAATTGCTTGTCTTATAGAAGAGCTAGCTTCGATGTATGCCATAAGCGAAGTTTGTGAAATTGCCGAGCCGGTTTATGATTTAGCTATTAAGTATGGGCACCCTAGACCGGAAATGGTCAAAAGCCGTAAGGCGCAAATGCAAAGGCTCATTTCTTCAAATAAAGAAAGTATGAGTTATAGCCGTTCATTTGCAGATAATTTCAGCCAGTCAACGAAAATTCTGATAGCAGCAGTGTCAGCTCTGTTGTTGTTGATTCTTTTTGCCTGGTGGAATTCCGAAAGGAAGGGGAGGGCTCAATAATTATTTTACAGGTCGTATAGGTCGTATAGGTCGTATAGGTCGTATAAAAATAATTTTAAGGGCAATTATGGAGCAAGGGTTTATCCCCAAACATGGGGATTATAAGAATTTACTTTCTTATAAAAATCGTTAATAATTTACGATGGTACAGTGTGTTTTTGTAAACGTTTTTTTCCGAAATTTGATCGAACCATTGATCAGATGGTTCAAGCGGCTCGTTCTGGGAAACAAAACATCATTGAAGGAAGTATGGCGTCGGCAACATCAAAAGAAACAGAGATTAAATTGACTAATTTTGCTGGAGCGAGTCTTGAAGAGCTACTCGAGGATTATTTTGATTATTTAAGAGTTCATAAGGCTGAAATATTGGGGGAAGATAGTAAGCAAGCTTTATATATTCGTAATCTGGCTTACAAACCCGACGAATCCTATGAGACACATTCTGAATTTATAGAAACGAGGTCAGGGGAAATCGTGGCTAATATTATGCTGTGTTTGATTCATCAGTGTAATTATTTACCTAATCAACAAATTCGTGGGTTAGAACAGGACTTTATAAAGCAAGGAGGTTTAAGAGAAAGGATGTCCATAGTGAGAATTGAAAGTCGTAAAAATAATAGGTCTCAAGGCTATTAAAACAAAGATTAGACAATTGTTTTTTTAAGTTTTGCTTACTAATCTTGACGAACTTGCAGGAGACACCTTTACGATTTTAATTCTAGGTAGAATGTCAGTGCTGGCAGAAAAAGGTTAGTAGCTAAGATTTCCGAAACAGGAATTTACAGAACATAAGGTTTAGTAAGGTCAAAATGGCTATGCTGATGCTCATATTTTGCACTCGCAGTTTATGAAAAACGACTATGGCAGGCATCGATTTGGCCGGATCACTACCGGCTTTGCTCAACAAAGAAATGGCGGCAGCGCTTAAGCCAACCGGTGAAGTTGTTGAAACAAAGAGATTGACCCCAAAATCGACCAGGCTCAAGAGTAAGTCGCTTTTATCTTTTGGAGTCACATAACCTGAAGGCTGGTTTGCAGTATGCCAGTAAATAAACTTACTTTCCAGTCGGTATGTGTTCAGTTCTTTTGCTTTACTTTCGTCCATGATTTCAAAATAATCGACAGTAGATGCCAATATTTCATGGTAAGCTGGAGGATCTTTTAAGTAGTACGTAAAAGTATTGCGATGAAACCATGAAAATTGGTTAATAATACTTTCGGTTTCTGCCTCACACTCAAGCAACAGGCCTCTGGAGTACTTGGCAAAGCCTTGATTGTAGTAGAAGTTTAAAGAGTTCGCGAGCAGTTCTTTTTGACTTTGTGGCAGTACTTTGACTATACCTTCAAAGTGGGCGGAAGAGACTTTACCGACAAAGCCCCATGAAAATAAACAAAGAGCGATAATTCCTAATTGGATAAAGATAAAACTTACTATTTTCCGTAGCTGGCCTTTATTCTTAGTTGCCATGAGTAGGTCTGCGTTTCCGTCTTATTTAACAAACTTGTCAAAAAATAGTTGTTATTACCATTTCTACCAAGACTTTTGGAGTTGCCTAGAGGAGATTTGCACATATATTTGAAGCTTGTTTACACACTTACGGTCGGGAAAACCAATGAAGTACATTTTCTTAGTAATGGTTGCTCTATTTATGATGGGGGCGCCAAACAGCTACGGGCAGGGGCAGCCAAAATTTGTTGAAGAAGGCAGCATAAAGATTGACGGGAGCTTTTCTGACTGGTCAGGAGTAAAGAGCATCTTCCCGGACTTTGGCGGAAAACCTTCTAGCAGTGATTTTGTTGATGCGAAAGTCACAAAGATGGCTTACAGCAAGACTCACCTTTATTTTTCAATTGATACAAATAAACAACTTGAAAGTTGGAAGCCAAAATCTGATACAAGTGCCTTTCAGATTTATTTTGACGTAGATGCAGAACAAGCAACTGGTAGCGGCAAACTTAAAGCTTACGATATGGCAACTATAATGGGCTATGAGTACCGTATAGAAGTCAAAGTATTAAAGAATAAAAAGGTCGATGCCAGACTTTATTCTAAAATGGACAGCTTTAATAAGAAAGTTGCCAAATGGGTACCAGGCGATAGCTTTAAGACCGAGGGAAGCAGCATGGAGTTTAAAATTCCATTGGACATTTTAAATGTTTCCGCTTCTGGCATCAAAAAAGTTCGTTTTCTCTTTGCAGAGTTCGCTAACTCTAAGTCTAAAGATGGTTACTCAAAAATTGTTTACGCTTTAGATTTCAGTAAAGCAGCAGCACCCGCAGAGGCAGCTTCAGGCGAAAGTTCTGAAGGCTCAGAAGGTTCAGGAGGCTCTGCAATCTGGCTGCTCATGGTAATCACTATCTGGATTGTATCAATGCTGTGTGCATTTGCGATTGTTCCTAAGGCAGGCCTTTCAACTGGAATGGCTTTAATAAATATAATACCGTTCTTTGGACAGTTAGCTTTCCTTTTCATCCTGGCCTTCAATCAGTGGCCACTTCACAAAGACTACAATGCTTTGGAAAATCGCCTCAAAGAATTGGAGTCACAAGACGAGTACTAGGCCTCGTTTATAGCAGAATTTAGAGCTGATGTTCTTATGAATATCAGCTTTCTTTGTGCTTAAATTCAATAAAATCTTATTTTTTTCTTGCTTTCACATCTCGCCAGAAGTTACTGTAAAACTATCGATTCACCTATGACTTAAAGTTAACCAAACGGACGAGAACGATGGATAATACAGATATCCTTGGTTTGGGGTGGAAGAGATTTTGTGAGAACTTATATCCCTTTTTTAGGGATAATGGCGGGTTCATCCTTTTGTGGTGCTTAACTGCAACTTTAGATGCCTACTCGACCACATTGTTCATGCAGGTAGGAGGACCGAACTTGGAACTTCATCCTCTTACAAAAGCATGTGCTGAAAGTACAGATGTCTTCATCGGCCCTTACATAGCCGGTAGTTTAAAGCTTCTGATCGCCTTTCCGCTTCTTGTATGTTGGAAAGATTTAGCGAGATACATTCTAGGGTTAGGATGTGTTTTACAGACATATGCTTTTCAGCAGAACGTTGATACTTTCGAGTTTTTAGCGTCTTACATAGCGCCAATGTTCTGGTATGCACTATAAGCCTGTAGCGGTTTCTAACCGCTTTCAGGTCTTTTTTTGCCCTATTTAAGCTTTATAGCTGCTTTCCTTAAGCGATCCATGATAGCGCGGCCAATACCTTCTTCAGGGAAGCTATGGGCATAGATGAGATCCAGTTTGGCATCATCTAGTCTGTGAAGTGCAGAAAATAGATTATGGGCAGCTTCTTCTAAGTCATTATCGACAGAAACAGACTCAATCATATCAACTTTAAATGAAGCGTCCTTACCACTGGTGAGTAGGCCGACTTTTTGTCCTGCCTCAATTAAAGGAACATCATCAGGAGAAATAATTTCCAATCTGGTATTTGGCGAATAGTGACTGGCCAATTGTCCAGGAGCTAAAGGTCTTTCGAGAACCGGTTTTCCTAGATCAATAGAACCTAAAACTTCTTCAAGCTGTTCTTTTGAAATTCCACCAAATCGCAGGAGTTGTGGTGGTTCAACGGTGAAATCGACGATAGTTGATTCCACGCCACAGTCGCATTCTCCACCATCGAGAATCATTGGGATTTTTTCTCCTAACTGCTCTTCTACGTGTAGCGCAGTAGTTGGAGAAAGATAACCAAAGGGATTAGCGCTTGGAGCGGCTACAGGGCGCTCACTGGCTTCTAAAAGGGCTTTGGCGACTGGGTGGTCAGGAACTCGTACTGCAACAGTTGGCATATTAGCCGTAATTGAGTCGGAGATCACATCTTTCTTCGGAAGAACCATAGTGAGTGATCCTGGCCAGAAAGCTTCTGCAGCTTGTTGAGCTTTTTCTGGAAACTTGGCAGCAACCAGTGAAACCATGCTTACATCTGCAACGTGCACAATCAGCGGATCGTAGTGCGGGCGTTCTTTCGCGATGAAAATCTTTTCGCAGGCTGTGGGGTCCAAAGCATTGGCTCCCAGGCCGTAGACTGTTTCCGTGGCAAATGAAACCAAATTGCCATTCTGAATATGTTCAGCGGCTTTAGAAATGTTTTCTTTTGTTGGTTCAAATATGGCCACGGTGAAATCAGAACAATTACTGTTCTTTATCCTCTTTTTCCATAACGTCAGCTTTGTCGAGAACCATCTGTTCAAGATCAGCTTTGTATTTCTTCATTTTCTCGCGGATTTGAGGGTACTTATTGCCAAGAATCTGAACGGCAAGAAGGCCGGCATTTTTAGCGTTGTTGATAGCCACAGTTGCTACTGGAACACCACCTGGCATCTGAACGATAGAAAGTAGAGAGTCAAGACCCTGTAGATTTGAGCTTCTGACTGGAACACCAATTACCGGTAGTGGAGTGATTGAAGCAACCATACCAGGTAGGTGAGCTGCACCACCAGCACCGGCGATTACAATTTCAAGGCCACGCTTATCAGCTTCAGTTGAGTAATCAACAAGCTTCTTAGGAGTTCTGTGAGCTGACACGATGGTAATTTCGTAAGGAATGTCAAACTCTTTCAGTACTTGTCTTGCAGCATCCATAACCGGTAGGTCTGAGTCACTGCCCATGATAATTCCAACTAAAGGTTTATCCATTTCTTAGCTCTCTGCTATAATTTTTACAATGCTTTTAACTTTCTCAGTAACTTCAACAGCTTTATCTACCGTATCTGCTGTTACTGTAATGTGTCCCATCTTTCTAAATGGACGGGTCTCTTTTTTACCGTACATATGAAGAGAGACTTCAGGTAATTCTAAAATTTCTTTCAGGCCTGCTACAAATGGAATACCTTCTTCCTCTGGTTCTCCCATGAGGTTATACATAACTGAAGGTCTGGCTTGTAGTGATGATCCAAGTGGTAAACCGGCTACTGCGCGGATGTGTTGTTCATACTGACTTGTAACGCAGGCCTCGATTGTGTAGTGACCGGAATTGTGAGGTCGAGGAGCGACTTCATTAACAGATAAATCGCCATTTTTATCAACAAACAATTCTACTCCGAAAATTCCCACACCACCAAAGGCTTCCATGGTGTCGTGAGCCAGCTTTTGAGCTTTTTCAGTGAGCTCTTCTGAAATTCTCCCTGGAACGATGCAGAGGTCCAAGATGTTACTGCGGTCATCGAAAGTCATTTCAGTGACCGGGTAAGTTACGATTTCGCCAGTTAAGCTGCGACTTACCATAACACCGAGTTCCATTTTCAGATCAACCATCTTTTCGAGCATACAAGGGCCTGGCAGCGCTTTTTCCAGGTCTTCTTCAGACTTGATAACAAGAACACCCTTGCCATCGTAACCACCAGTTCTGGTTTTTTGAACCAGTGGGAATCCAAAGTCATAGAAAGCCTGAGTATCGCCTTCGTCCTGTTTTACGAAAGCCGGGATATCAACACCACATTCTTGAAGTCTGGACTTCTGTGTATATTTATCCTGAATGATTTTTAATACTCTTGGGTCTGGGTGAATAGTGTGACCTTGTTCCGCTAATTCAATGAGGGCATCTGTATTTATATGCTCAAGATCATAGGTTGTAACATCGCACTGAGTTACAATTTCGCGAATAGCCACAGGATCATTCCATGAGCCGATGATTTGTTTGTCTGCTACCTGGCCAGCCGGTGAGTTTTCACCTGGATCTAAAATGGTAACATTAAATCCTAATTTTTTTGCAGCCTTGGTCATCATTCGTCCAAGTTGGCCACCACCTATTATACCGATTGTCTTCATGCGTGAATACTTTTTATACCAGAAATTTACAAATATTTTTGGGGCGTAACATAACAGTGCTTTTCAAGCCGTCAAATTACAGTCCGCCAGTGACTTCTAAAACTGTCCCTGTTACGTATGAAGCGCCTTTGCCGGCAAGGAATAATACACACTCTGCAACTTCTTCTGTTTTTCCAAAACGCTTCATTGGTACCTGGCCTTTATATTTTTTGACCAGATCTTCAGGAAGGTCAGAGATGAGCTCAGTACCGATAAATCCAGGAGAGACACAGTTGACGGTAATACCGCGCTTAGCAACTTCCTTGGAGAGTGATCTGGTTAAACCAATCTGACCGGCTTTACTGGCTGCATAGTTGGACTGGCCTTCAAAACCGAAGTGTGAGCATGGGGAAGTGATATTGACGATTCTGCCAGAACGAGCGCGCATCATTTTAAGAACGGCCAGTTTGGACATGTTAAAAGTACCTGTGAGATTGATGTCGAGAACCTGTTGCCAATCCTCTGAAGGCATCATACCAACGATGCTGTCCTTACGGATACCGGCATTGTTGACGAGTACGTCCAGTTTCTCAAATGGCAGCTCTTCAAAGAATTTTTCAGCTTCTTCATAGTTAGAAACATCGAATCCAGCCAGATGAATACGCTCTTTGTACTCGGCATTTTCTTCAACAAACTTTTCGGCAGCTTCTATGTTACCGGCATATGTTGCCAGAACAGTTGCGCCTTCCTTTAAAAATGCTTCACAGATACCACGGCCGATTCCTCTCGTACCGCCTGTCACTATAACGTTTTGTCCTTCAAAAAGAGCCATACTATCAATCCTGTATAAAATCGTTAATCGAATGCTACGTGATTTTGTCTTAGCTTCAAGTTGATTTGCTCTTTTTAGAGATTAAAAATGACGGCCTCTTACTGATATATTTGTAAATTACCAAAATCGGGTGTATTTAAACTTGTAAAATTAAAGCAAGTTTAAAAATGTTCAGATCACTACTATTCAGCATTAGCATCTTATTAGCCCCTGGTTTACAGGCTGAGGGTTTTTACGAAAGAGCACCAATTGATTATGAAAATGGTAAAGAAGATAATGAAATCTCCCGACTTCAGGAGAAACTCAATAAAGGTTTTGAGTTAGAATACGACGAAAAGCACGGTTATCTTCCAGCTGTTTTAAAGGCGCTCGATATTCCTGTGAGTTCTCAGACTCTTGTCTTTTCAAAAACCAGTTTGCACCGTAAGATCATCAGCCCGGATGAACCCCGCGCTCTATACTTTAATGAAAATACTTATATTGGCTGGGTTCAGGATGCAGACGTTTTGGAGATAGGTGTAGCAGATAAGAATCTTGGCGCTGTTTTTTACGTTCTGGATCAAAGTAAGTCCAAGAAGCCGGAATTTGAAAGAGATGACACCTGCTTGAGTTGTCATGCCTCTGGCAGAACTGGTAACGAGCCAGGATTCTTTATCCGCTCTGTTGTTCCAGATGATGAAGGTGAGCCTATCTCCAGAGCAGGGGAAGATCGCGTCAATCATACAACTCCATTGGAAGATCGCTGGGGAGGTTGGTTTGTGACTGCAGAAGAACTGAGTATCAGTCATCGTGGCAACGACGTCGCAGAAGACGATGGTGTTTATAAGATAGAATCCAAGCCTGCTAAAAAGCTTAGTGATCTTAGCGAATTTTTTGATTCCTCGCATTATCTAACTGACACCAGCGATATCGAAGCTTTACTCGCCTTAGAACATCAGGTGGAAATGCACAATCTTTTAGTACAGACCAAATTCAGAAGTATGCATGCCTTGCACAATGAGAAGGTTATAAACGAAGCTTTGGGAGAAACCGGTCGTCGTGACCTGACCAAAAGAATTTTGAATAATGCAGCCGATGAAATCATTGATTACATGCTTTTTGCTGAGGAAGTCAGTTTGGGAAAGATGGTCATTAAAGGCGATAAGAAATTCAGTCGTGACTTCTCTAAAAATAAGCCGAAGAGCAGTAACGGAAAAAGTCTTTACGATTTTGATTTCAGTAAAAGGATTCTTGATTTACCCTGTTCCTGGGGAATTTACAGTGACTCTTTTGAAGGTTTGCCGGTGGAACTCAAAGAGCTGGTTTTACAAAAACTGAAGAGTTTACTTAAAGGCTCTGAATTACCGGACAAGTTTATTCACTTGCGCAAGCATAAAGGTGAAATTCATAAGATTCTTATGGAAACCCATAAAGCTTACCGTGAAGTATAATTTATTTTGATTAACTTGAAATATAGGTAATTAAAGACCTATATGTGAGTAACAAATCAGGATAAAGCTCTATGTCTTTGAACAAGGACGAAATAACTCATTATTCGCGACACTTACTTTTAGAAGAAGTAGGGAAGAGCGGTCAGGAAAAACTCAAATCTTCCAGTGTTTTAATTATTGGCGGCGGTGGCCTTGGTTGTCCTGCGGCACTCTATCTGGCTGCAGCCGGTGTTGGTAAACTAGGCATCATTGACTTCGATACAGTAGATGTCAGTAACCTTCAAAGGCAGATTGCTTTTTCTTATGACGATGTTGGCAAGCCTAAAGCTGAACAATTAAAGGCAAGGCTTCAGGGAATTAACCCGCACATTCAGATCGTCACTTACCAGGACCGCTTTGGAATTGATAATGCCGAAATGCTTTTTAATGAATATGATGTTGTTGTCGATGGCTGCGATAATTTCGGTACACGTTACCTTTCAAATGACACGTCTTTTTTTACTAAGACGCCTCTCATATTTGGAGCTATTCATCGTTTCCAGGGACAGATGAGTGTATTTAATCAAACACAAGAAAGTCCTTGCTACCGTTGCCTTTTTCCAGAGCCGCCAGATGCAGGAAGTATTCCGAATTGTGCAGAGGCTGGAGTCATTGGGGTTCTTCCCGGAGTTGTTGGAAGTATTCAGGCAACCGAGGCAATTAAGGTCCTTTTGGGACTTGGCGAATCATTGAGTGGTCGATTCATGACTTACGATGCGATGACCATGAGATTCAGTGAATTCAAACTGGGAAAAAATCCAGGTTGCCCTTTGTGTGGAGAGAAGACGACTATAAAAGAGCTCAAAGAGACAGAGCTTCTTTGTGCCTCACAGCAAATTCAGAATGATGATGTGGCCCCAGCAGATTTAGCAGTAGAAATGCAGTCTTCTGACAAGATCTACTTGATAGACGTTCGTGAAGAGTTTGAGTGGGATATTTGCAAACTTCAAGATTCGAATCAAATTCCTTTAAGAATGATCGAAGATGTAGCCTCTGTGCTTCCTAAGGACAAAGATATAGTTATCTATTGTCATCATGGAATTCGCTCAAGACAAGCTATTGAAATGCTCAAGAAACACGGTTTGAAAAACCTTCGAAACTTGACTGGCGGTATTAGCCAGTGGGCCGAGGAAGTTGATACTGATATGCCGCAATATTAATTGATCAGGGTCATGACATACTTTTAATGTTGTGCTACTTTTCAATTAAGGAGAAGTTATGGAAATCATATCAAAAGTTCAAAAAGCTTTATACAAGCATATTCCATTGGCGAAACATCTTGGTATTCAAATTGAGAAATTTACCGGGAATGACTTCTCTATTCTGGCGCCTCTAGAACCTAACATAAATGATAAAGGAACAGCTTTTGGAGGCAGTTTATACTCTATCGCAGTTCTTTGCGGTTGGGGCTTTTTACAGCTAAAGTGCAGTGAAGCCAAGCTTAGAGTTGAAACCGTGATTCATAAAGCACAAGTAAAGTATATTTTACCGGTAGAGGGTGAGTTTACAGCAAAAACCTCATTGGATGAAAGTGAGTGGAGGCATTGGTTGTCAGTACTTAAGAAAGGGCAAAGAGTACGAATCCCTTTAAATGTCGATGTATTTTGCGATGGTGAAAAAGTACTTTCTTTTATCGGCAAGTATGTTATTAAGCCGGCCTAAGATTTATTGTTCATTTAAACTTAACTAATTGTTAATTTTTTGTACAGCAACACTTGTTGTAGAGCAAAGAAGGTATAAACTTGGAACGCTCTGCTGCAAGATTCCCTTTACAATACTCCCTCCTCCCTCCTTTTTTGCAGCAGAGCTTTTTTGTGCTTAATTTTCATATTTCGTTAATTATTTTCAATTCTTATGTTATTATAGAATTCATTGTTGTGATTGGGCTTGCGGATTGTTTTCGTGTACCCAATGTTAATTTGGGTAAAATATTTTCTTGAATTTCACGTTATATTTTGAGAAATATCCCGCGAAATAGTATGTGAACAGACACTTTAGAATAAATGCGCTACGGAATAGTATCTGATATTCACGCCAATATTCAAGCGTGGAACGCTGTGTTGCGTGACATGAAGGCGATGGGCGTTGACTCAATCCTCTGTCTTGGAGATGTTATTGGCTATGGGCCTAATCCTGTTGAAGTTATGGACAGTTGCTATAAGCACTGTGATTACTTCGTTTTAGGTAACCATGATGCTGTTATTGGTAATCGTCTCGATTCCAGTTTGTTTAATGACAATGCAAAATTTCTTATCGAGTGGACTCGTGAGCAGCTAAGTCCACTTGCGGCAGACTTTTTTGGAGATATGCCTCTTCGTATGGAAGGTCCCGGTTTTGTCTGTGCTCACGGTGAGCTTGCTATGCCTGGCCGTTTTGGTTACATCTATGAAGCTCAGGATGCAATTGAGAGTTTCACTTCAAATAACTCACCTTTAATGTTTGTTGGCCACACTCACTTCCCGGCAAAGTTCACTTATGATCTTATGACAAATCAGGTAGTGAAAGAAGCAGATCAGGATTTTATCATGAAACCAGGCCAGCGCTACATGGTGAATGCCGGCTCTGTTGGTGATCCACGAGATGGTCAAGTTACTGCCAGTTATTGTGTATACGATGCAGAGACTCAACAGGTTTTCTTCCGTAAGGTTCCTTTTGATGTAAATGGCTTCCGCGAAAATCTCATTAAAACTCAACTGCCTGTAAATCCTTTTTTCTTGAGAGTTCTCGATGGTCAAACCAGTGAAACCGAAACAATCAAGGATATGCAGACTTTAGAAAAAGCTGCAGCAGCTACACCAAGTGCAGCTAAAACCCAAAAGATTAATCAGGCTAGCAGCGGCAAAAAGAAGCGCCAGAAGTTGAATTTCTCATCTGACAATATGCGCGATACCCGTCAGATGAAAGCGGCGGAAGGTAACCGCCGAGCAGTCGAGAAAAAATCTACAGACAAGACCAAGAAGATCATTGGTATCGTTGCTGGTGTTTTTGTGCTTCTTTTGATTCTTACGATTTTCATTCTTCGTGGAATTATGGCAAAGGATAAGCCTCCAGCAACTGCTAAAAAGCAACAAGCGCCAAAAACTGAAGCAGTGAAAGTTGTCGAAGAAAAAGCTATTGTTCAATTTCCTGAAAAAGATCTTGAGCTTGACTTAGAGACGGCAAAATATCCTCTTTCTTTATTGGTCAATGAAGAGACCGGTCTTTTAGAAGGTTGGAGTAGCGAAGAAGATAGCATTACCTGGAAAATTCACTTAAAAACTCCCGGTTGGTATGAGTTGCAAGTTGAGAATAAAAAAGCAGCAGGCAGCGCTGAAATAGAAGGGCGGATTGGCGAAAATAATATTAAAGGAAGCATTGCCTCTCACGAGGGAATAGAGTTTTCTAAAGTTGAACAATTTGAGTTGAAAAAGGCAGTCAAAGGCACATTTGCTCTTAACTGTCTTAAGAAAGAAGGTGGAGATGAAATTCTCGCGCTTAAGTCTGTGAAGTTTAAGTACCTTGGTAAAGATAAACCACGAAACAAAGTTCCGATGGAAGATCAGCTCTTTGCTGACTTTGAAAGTGAGAATTTTCCTGAAGGCTGGATCAGTCGGGGTGTTGGCTTTGGTTACAAGACATTAGGCAGTGATAGCCTTTTTCAAAATGCGAAAATAGCCGGCATACAGGGTAAGAGGCTAGTTGGTACTCTTCAGAGATTTTATGAAAATAAGGAAAACTCACAAAAGGCGATTGGTCTTCTTTACAGCCCCGAGTTTGAGCTTAAGCATGACTATATAAACCTCTTGGCTGCAGGAGCTGGGAGTCAAGAGACTTTGGTCGCCCTTATGCAAAATAGGAAAACTATCGCTTTTCAGAAATTGCCTCCGCTTAAAGATGGTAAGCTAAGCCAGGTTCACTTTGACGTTAAAAAGCATCTCGGTAAAAAAGTTAAGATTGCTTTCTACGATAAAAGCAACAAAGCGATTTTTGTGGATAGGGTGACATTTACAGATAAAACGAAAGAGGAGCTAAAGGCTGGTTTAGGAAAAGAGTCTATAGTGGGAGATCCTTTAAAAACTGTTGAAGAGCAGGCCGAAAGTAAGTTTCAGGAAGCAGCTTCAAAGCTTTTGGTGAAAGATATTGCCGGGGCGATTTCAGTTCTTAAAGCAGTCGGGAAAGATTCTCATCTCCAGGCGCTGGAAACTCTTAAGGGTTTTGAAAAAAATGTGATGCTGTCTTACAAAGAGTTTGAAGGCAAGCGCATGGCCGACTTTGTCGGAAGAGCGGCCGGTCTTAAGTATTTGGTAGTGATAGATTCGGCCTCTGAGGAAAATATAAAGTTACGTACTCGTATGAATGGGGTGACTTCAGCAGTTACTTTGACATTCCAGCAGTTATCTGAAGAAGAAATCGCTAAACGGGCTGCAAGCATAGAAAATGGTGATGCGGCACTTCTTATTTACTCTGGAAAACTGGTGAAAGGCTCAGAACAATCGATCGATGTACAAAATTCAGAATTAAAAGAATTGTTAACACTCGCAGTTCAAAAGCGCACAGCCACTTCTAAGGCAAATATTGTCAGTGGCAATAAGGTTCAGGTTATTGTTGAAAACGAAAGTAAAGATTTTAAGAATTTTAAAGTAAAAGTGACTAGCGGTAAAAACACCAAAGAAGTTACTGCTAAGTTTAAAAAGCTTAGTGAGCTGTATCCTGAATTTACCGGTGAGGGTTATGAGAGTATTGGCGGTATGAAGGTCGCAATATTTGATTTACCCCGGCAGATGAATATCAACAGTCTGGCCTTTTCTGGTCGTGGTGAGTTAAAAGCCTACACAGTGATGGTTATTAATTCGGCTGGAAAAACAGTCTGGCAGCAAAGTCCTTGGAATTCTAAAACGGTTATCGGCCGTAACCCTTTAGTGCTCAGTTTGACTGAGCTTTGCAATCAGCCTCCTGCTGAAAACCTTGCTTTAGGAAAACCGAGTGAATCTACAGATGAATTCGGCTCTGTTCTTGCTCTAACGGATGGTATTTGGAGTTCAAGATTGCCTTTTACATTTGCTACTGGCATATCTGAAACCTTCCCTAAAGAAGTTGTTGTAGACCTGGAGGAAGCGACTGTTGCCAATGCTATTCGATTGGGATCACCTAAGAAAGGCTCAACGAATAAGTTTGAAGTGAGTGTCAGTAAAGATGGAAATGATTACCAAACTGTTGGGACGGTGTTTAAGAGTAAAGAGAAAGACTACCGTTATACCATCTACTTTGAGGAGCAGGAAATACGCTATGTAAAAGTTAAATTCCTTGAGAACTATAAGGAAGATATTGGTGGGGATGTCAACCAGTCCCGATTGAATGAACTGGAAGTCTTTAAGTTTTAATTGCCCGTCTTAGCAACGGGCAATTTTCAAAAGCTTTTTAGAAAGGCACTTCTTCGTCCATGCTTTCTTCAAATGCTGGTGGCTCCATCATTGGCGGCCCATCATTTTGCTCAGGAGCATCAGCTTTAGCCAACTCAATTCTCCAGGCCTGTAGAGTATTGAAATACTTCACTTCACCTTGTGGGCTGGTCCATTTTCTGCCTTTCAAATTGAAATCGACATTAACATCCTGACCAACCTGAAACTTACTCAGCAGGTCACACTTGTCCTGAATAAATTCAAACTTAATGTATTCCGGGTATTGGCGTTCGATATGCTCAACAACGAACTCGCGTTTTTTGAATGTCGCGCTGACATCCTGAGTCTCAAAAATTTCAAAAATTCTGGCAGTAATTTGCATGGCTGTTCTCCAAGTTTACCCTACTCTACACGTCTATGTTCAGGAGTCGAGAAGAGCCGCACACAAAGCTTGCTGTTATGATCCTCAGCTGATCACCGAGCTGGCTTTGACCTCCGGCTGTTTTAAAGTTATTGTAGTAGATATGATGAATGACTTCGGAAAACACTTTGAGTAAAGATAAAAAGACAGTAATGCCAGTGCGAACTTTGAAAGGCTTTGCTATTGGTGATGAAGTATGTGACCTTGGGCTGTCGCACAGAACAGACGATTGTTACTTTGAAGTTCTTGATCCGGAAGTCGGTGCTTTGAGGAGTTTGATGACCGGTGACGATAGAGTCGTTGAAAATGGCTACTTCATAAAATTTGCGGATAAGGACCTCTTACCGGAAACTGCAGATTTAAAAAATGCTGTGAAAGGCGAGTTCTATAAAAATCTTCTCGATGATCATACCTTTCAGGTAGTGAGCTCAGAAGAAGATCACCTTGTACGTTTACTGGATCTTGAAACCGGTCAGGTCAGTTTAAACTCCAGGTTTGGGAATAACTACTATTATAAAATTGATAAAGATGATACCGGTTCTCCTCCTATCGATAACGATGGACAATTTTTGCTTTTTGAAATTTAGGGAATTATAACATGAGTGAATTAAGTAAAGAAGAAATTTTAGCACAATTAAATCTCACAGAAGAACAAGGAAAAGCGCTTTTGGAAGCTGCCGCTCAAAACCCTATGGAAGCACTTGCTCTTCTGCAAACTTTCAACCCTGACCCGGCAAGCTTACAGGATCTCATGACGCAGTTTATGACGAACCCGCAAATTTTTATTGACCTTGCAAAATCTATGGGGTTTACTCAAGAACGAATTGACCATTTTAAAGCCATGCTTGGTCAGTAAATGTGACTGACAACCTAACACTCTAAAACTGCTTTATGCTGGCTTTGCTTCAAATTTATTTGAGCAGGGCCTTGTTTTCCCACTTACTACTTTGCAATAGTTTAATTTGCTTATCTTTTCGCTTAATTGTTTGTTTTAAGGGCCAACTTTTTGGCAAGCTCAGTTCAACATCTTTAGCTGAGTTTATTTTCAGGTAAAGTGTATCTCCTGCACAGATAAATGAATTCAGAACTTTGCTTTTGGCTTTACCAGGAGTTTGCCACCTTTGTGGAAATAGTTTTGGTATTTGGGCACCCTCGGCTTCTTGTTGCCCACAGCAGCTTTTGTTCAGAAGTCTCTTGAGGATCATAGTAGATCAGAACCCATTCGCTGAATGGTTGACGTCGAAGTTGCATGACGAAGTCTTTTACACCTTGTTCGCTAGCAACTGCCCGCAGTCCTAATGAGTATCACCAGACCTTAATATTGAAAGCCCCTAGGCTTTCTGTAGCCAGTATATTACCATTGGCAGTTTTAGACTCTGAACTTAATAAGGCAGTTGTTAATATAAGAAGGAGAGGGACAAGTAACTTCATTGCTTTATTCCATATACATTTCTAATGAGCTATTCTTAGCCGCTTTAAAGTTATGTCATCCGGTCGAAATGTTTACTTTAAGTAAATAATCAGAACTTCTTTTGAGTTAACTTATTAAATTTGTAGTTAGCAGGAAATTACAATTAGGTAACAGCATATCATGAGTTTTTTAGCTAAGGGCGCCATAAGAAGAACTCATTTCAAGGTTAATTTTTAGTCAATAATCTTAACTTTATGTGATTACAATAATGTAGCAAAAGTGAATATTTTTACGCTATAGGTATTTTTTTTAAAAAATGATTTTTTTTCTCTTGTAATGATTTTTTAAAGAGGTAAAATTTACGCATAATTACAATAAATGTAATAAAGTTTATATATTTTACATTTATGTAAAGTTCGTCAAGCTAAGAAAAATAGAAGGTAACAAATGAAGATAAAGAATCTAGTAACTGCATGCATGTTGGGTTTGTCATCATTCCCACTTTTCGGTGCAGAAAAGGTAGAAAACATTGGAGATTTTTTCTCTAAGGGTACTTACGACGTAAAAATGAGATTGGCATACGAAAACGCTGATTTGGATAATGGCGTCGATGAAGGCGAAGGTCTCACATTAAGTTCTTACATTGGCTACAGAACCGCTGAGATCGCTGGAGTAAGTCTGTACACACAATTTCATAACCTGGCAAAACTTGCCGATGACTACAACGATACAGATGGTAAAAATGCAGGTGTGCATGATGTTATTGCTGATCCGGATGGAAATAGAATACAGCAATTGTATGCAGATCTTACCATGATCCCTGATACAAAAATTCGTATTGGCCGTCAGGAGATACTTCTTGATGATGTTCGTTTTATTGGTAATATTGGTTGGAGAAATACAGCTCAGGCATTTGATGCTGTAACTATCACTAATACTTCTGTAGAAGACACCACAATTTTCTTAGGTTACTCAAACAAAGTAGCTTCTATCTTCTTTGATGAGAATGAGTACGACGGTATCTACCTTGCCAACGTCAAGTATGCAGGAATCAAAGGCCATACTCAAACAGTTTTTGCTTACCTCGTAGATGCAGATGAAGGTGAGCCTAACGCTGGTCCAAGTATAAAAAATGACCGAGTAACAGTTGGAACTAGACTGACAGGTTCATTTGATGAATTTGGCTATGACTTGACATACGCAAATCAATCAGATTGGGAAGATTCTGAAGACATTGATCTAAACTTTTTCCAAGCAGCTCTTTCATACAAGCTAGGGGCATTTACGCCGGCAATCGGGTATGCATATCACGAAGGTGACGGAAATACAGGTTTCTCAAATCTATTTTCTACAGCTCACAAGTTTAATGGTTGGAGTGACCAATTCCTTGCAACCAATACTGGTGGACTGAGAAATGGTCTTCAAGACTACAATGCCTCATTGACTTATAAGAGTGAAGATCTCGGTATGACTTTCAAGGCAGTCTATCACTTCTTCGATGCAACTGAAAGTGGTGTAGACGAGTACGGTGAAGAGTTTAACTTCCTAGCTGTTAAGCCTATCAATGAAAATCTTACACTTACAGCTAAACTGGCTTTCTATGAAGCTGATGAAAATAACAACAGCACAGCTGCTACAGATGAGCAGGTTTTCTGGCTTAGAATGGACTATAAGTTTGGCGGAGCAATTGCTGACCCATTCAACATGTAACACACAAGTTTCCCTACCGAGATGAGCGAAAGGGGGCTTTTCAGCCCCCTTTTTATTCAGAGATACAGGACATGAATACCACAGCACATATCATGGAAGATCAAGAACAAAGCACGACAACAAAAGAGACTATTATACTCATTGGTAATGGTATGGTCGGTTGCCAGTTCTGTGTAGAGTTTATCGAACAGAAACTCTACGAGAAATATGAGCTGATTGTATTTGGTAAAGAAGCAAAGCCTGCTTATGACCGGGTGAAACTAACCAGCTATGCCAGAGAAAGAGATCTTCAGAAGCTGATTCTTAAGAGTATTGCCTGGTATAAAGAAAATAACATCGACCTCCACATCAATGAAGAAGTGACTGAGGTAGATTCTAAAACTAAAGAACTTAAGACTGCAAAAGGCCAGGTTTATAAGTATGATAAACTGGTTTTCTCAACTGGCTCAAACTCATTTGTGCCGTCAATTGAAGGCCGCGAAAATGATGGAGTTTTCGTCTACAGAACCTATAGAGATGTTGATCAGATAATCGACTATTCACGAGAGTGCCGTGTGGCACTGGTTATCGGCGGTGGCTTATTGGGACTCGAAGCAGCTAATTTTCTCAAAGAAATCGGCCTGAATACACATATCGTCGAACAGGCATCCTACCTCATGCCCAGACAGCTGGATTTGAAAGGCGCTGAGGTACTTAAAAACACCATTGAAAGTAAGGGGTACAATCTTCATCTTGGTGACGGCATCAAAAAAATTGCTAAAGCCGATAATGACTCTCTGGAAGTGCACCTTGCAAATGGCGAAAAAATTTCAACAGATATCATCGTATTTTCTGCAGGAGTACGTTCAAATTCTGAACTTGCTCAAAATAGCGGCATCATCTGCTCTCCAAGCAAAGGCATAATCGTCGACGATTCTCTCGAAACTTCCGCAAAAGATATTTATGCCATAGGTGAATGTGTCAAGCACCGCGGTCAACTTTACGGCCTTGTAGCTCCAGGTTACGAAATGGCCAGAACTTTAGCGACTAGACTAATGGGAGGGACTGCCCTTTTTAAAGGAGCAGATATGTCAACCAGGCTTAAAATGCTGGGAGAGGATGTGATAAGCCTGGGAGACCCTCTCCAGCCATTTAAGTCTCTCGAATATCAAGATGGAAATGTCTACCGTAGAATAATACATCACGAAGGCCAATTAGTGGGTGCCATCGGTGTAGGTGAGTGGTTACAGGCGGGGCAGATTCAGACCGCTATTCAAAACCGTATGCCTATAAACAAAGAAGAGCAAAAGCGCTTCTTGAAAACAGGTGCACTTTGGAAGGAAAGGCCGGATATCCGCCTATGGCCGGATGATGCCATCATCTGTAACTGTATGAAAGTGACCAAAGGTGAACTTGTCGGGTGTATGGCAAGTGGTTGCAGTACAGTTGAATGTTTTCAAAAAGAAACCGGAGCTTCTACAGTTTGTGGTTCATGTACACCTATGCTTATGTCCCTCTGCGGTAAAGAAGCCGTTGAGCAGAGACGACCTGAATATACTTTATTAGTTTTATCATTTTTAACATTGGCCGCAGTTGCGACAATTGTTTTCCTGCCGACTATCTGGGGTGGAGAGTCTTACAAAGGGGAGCAATTCCAGCGAACTCAGTTCTTGACCGATTTCTTTATGCGGCAGGTAACTGGCTTTACAATTCTTGGCTTAACACTTTTTGCCGGACTTATTAGCATGCGTAAACGCATACGTAAAGTGAATTTTGGTAAGTTCTCTATTTGGAGAATACTGCACGGCATATTTGGCCTGACGAGCATTATAGTTCTTATGTTTCATACTGGTTTTTCTGCTGGTAAAAATCTGAACTTTTTACTCTTCACTACTTTTACATTTATAAATTTCCTGGGATTTCTCACCGGTATGGCTTCTGCATTTGAGTACTTCGGCCTATCAAGACTTGAAGCTTTATGCCGTAAGTGGAAACAGCAGATTACTTTCTTGCACATTTTGGCTTTTTGGCCTCTGCCTGTGCTCATTACCTTTCGCATCATTCAAGCATACTATTTTTGAAGGGGAATGGTGATGACGACATTTAAATGGTTTATCGTTTGGTTGACAATGACAATTTCCGCGGCGGCTTATCTGAGTTATCAGATGTTTGCAGCAGAAGAAAAGCCCTTATTCCTGCCAAATGAAACAACACATGGACACTATCAGATAGAAATGCAATGTAGCGCCTGTCATACACCAATGATGGGAGTAAAACAGGATGCCTGTACTCAGTGTCATGCTCAAGATTTAAAAGACGGTCAGGATTCACATCCTGAAAATAAATTTAGTGATCCGCGTAATTTTGACATGATTGCAAAGTTGGATGCCCGTAAATGTATCACTTGTCACACAGAGCACAGTCCACATACTACTGGTGATATGGGCGTCACTTTACCTGATGATTATTGTGCAGTCTGTCACTCTGAAATAGGTGAAGAAAGAGAATCTCACAAAGGCTTGGAGTTTAATTCTTGTGCAACAGCCGGCTGTCACAACTATCATGACAATAAAGCCCTTTATGAGGACTTTTTGCTTAAGCATTACGGAGAAGATGATCATAGGTTTGATGCTTCTGAAATATCTTTGGAACAGAGAATGAACAAAACGGTTCCAGTAGCGGATTATGACGGCACAGTTGATCCCGAGATTCATCATCACTGGTCAAGTACAGCTCATGCTAAGGCGAAAGTGAATTGTAAAGACTGTCACCAGCCGGATTCAGCAGTTGAGTGGAGTAACAAAGTTTCTCCGACTACTTGTCAGGAGTGTCACCAGGAAGAGTATGAAGGTTTTAGCATGGGTAAACACGGTATGCGTTTAGCTGCAGGTATGAGTCCAATGACGCCGAAGGATGCACGTCTGCCAATGAAAAGCTCTGCGGCACACAAAGAGCTTAATTGCATCAGCTGTCACAGCGATCACCGCTTCGATATCAAGCGCGCAGCAGTAGACGCTTGTCTGAACTGTCACAACGATCAGCACTCATTGAACTATAAAAATTCACCGCACTTCACATACTGGCAGATCGACTCATTCGGGGCCAAAACCGGCAAAGGAGTTTCATGTGCAACCTGTCACATGCCGCGAGTTAAGAAAAATGGCAAAGTCGTCGTTGAACACAATCAAAATGCAACTTTAAGACCAAATGAGAAGATGATCAGAACCTCATGTCAGAAGTGCCACGGACTACAATTTTCAATAGATTCATTAGCAGATGAAAAGCTGATACTGGAAAACTTTAAGGGGAGGCCATCCAAAAAGATTGAGTCTCTGGAATGGGTTAAACAAAGAGAGAAACGTTGAGGAGGTTTTATTGAGGATTTTACAAAGGCAAATGTTATGAACAGCACTCTATGAACTAAACAGATTTCAAAAGGACAGAAAGATGAAACTGAAAGCCTTGATTGCAACACTATTACTAATAGTCCCATTTTTATTTACAGGATGTTCTAAATCAGCTGAAGCTTCAGCCCCTAAAGCGGCAGATGGTCTACCGCCGGAAAAAATGGCAGATGCACTTTTCTCAGTAATGAATGGTACAAGAACAGCCTACACCAAGCACGTAATTGCCCGACTTGGTAAAGAGAAGAAATTGATCAAGCCACATGAGAAGTGGGAAGACAAAGACAACGGTGTTATGCTACCGGCTCAGATGTTCCGCTACGCTAGAGACCTGGCTATGGAAGCTAACCCGGGATTCACTTACTCTTTACAGTCTGAGTGGCCTATCAACAGCCAGAATGCACCAAAGACTCCTATTGAAAAAGAAGGTCTTCAGTACATCGGCAAAAACCCAGGTAAAAACTTTTATGGTAAAGAAACTCTTGGTGACAAAACTTTCTTCACTGCAGTTTATCCTGACGTAGCTGTTTCTGCAGCATGTATCGATTGTCACAACGATCACAAAGACTCTCCAAGAGACGACTTTAAAATGGGTGAAGTTATGGGTGGCGTAGTTATCCGTATTCCTATGAAGTAATCTTCAAAAAAAATTCCCATTAAAGATGTATATGAAATATATCTTATCGCTTGTTAGATGGCCCGGTTTACGCCGGGCCTTTTTTTTATCGGAAACCCGTTTCCGTTCCTATTAAGCTAGATCGATTTTTCCAGTGCTATCGTCGATCTTATCTCTCTTAATTCCCATGACATTCAGCATGCTGACATAGAGATTATTCAGTGGTGTTTTTTCTGGGGATTTTATGATTTTTCCCGACTGAATTTTTCCCTGAGCCTTCCCTGCCAGAATTAATGGCAGGTCGTGTTCCTGATGATTGTTTCCATCTTTAATAGTGGATCCGAAAAGGAGCATAGAGTTGTCGAGTAAGTTTCCCTGGCCTTCATTCATACTTTTCATCTTTTCCATAACATAGGAAACCTGTCTAAGATTGTAGTGGACGATGTCTTTGTACTGCTTGAGCAGCTCTGGTTTTTCTCTGTGGTGAGACAACTCGTGGAAAGTGCCTTTAACTCCCGGTAGAAAAGAGTAATCATGTTTGGACTGAGCATTGCCAAGCATAAAAGTAGAGATGCGAGTGCTGTCTGTCCAAAAGGCCAGAAGCAGAATGTCGAGCATAAGACGAACATGGGCTTCGTGATTCTCAGGTATTCCGGCTTCCGGTCGAGTAAACTCAAACTTTGTTTGGTTGACCCAACGCTTTTGAGGAATCATTGAATTGCTAATTTGCAGTTCAATCGCTCTGACAGTTTCAAAGTACTCATCAATTTTTTCACGGTCGTCTCGGCTGATCTTCCTTTGCAGACTTTTGGCTTCTTCGCGGACTAAATCTAGCACGCTGGTTGAGTCGTAGAGCATTGATTCTTTATAAGATACAGTGTCAGGCTTCAATCCTGGGATTTTAGGTGCTTTTCCAGACTTAAAAAGTCGATTGAATGCGTAAAGAGGAATGCGCTCACTGGCAACCGGTGTTCTCGGCCCGCGCCAGGAAATGTGATTGCCATAGAGACGCGTAAAACCACCACCAACACTATCAATTCCAGAGCGCGGTTCATCGATTCCAAGCTCTAAAGAAGGCAGTGAAGTTTTGTGACCAATCTCGCGGGCCATAACTTGATCCACTGAGGTACGACCAACTCCAAGGTTTCTTACAGTGCTCCTTTCGACATAGCCACCGCCTAAAAAAGCCGGCACCTTTGGCCAGTGGCCATTGCGTCCTTTGGAATTTGCATTCCATAGGTTTTGCAGCAGAGTGCACTCTTCTTTAACATTTTCAAAATTTTTTAAAAATGGCGTGTTGGCTTCAAATTTTTCTCCTTGCCCTGCGGGATCCCAATCTTTCGGCCAGACGCCATTCGGCATAAAAATAAAGGCAGCTCTTATTGGTGGCTTAGCTAATTTATCTGTGCCGTAAACAGGAGTCATACTTTCCAACATAGGCAGAGCCATACCGGCACCGAGGCCTCTTAAAACTGTTCTTCTAGAAAGTGGTTTAAACATTTTAATGCTCCTGTGAAATAAGTTGGCGTTGGCGGAATGGCGTGCTCATAACGATGGTTTTAATCAATGCTTGAGCGGTATAGTTTTCTTGCTTTATTTTTTCTACGGCGCGTTCGATTGTCCCGGCATCTTCATGCATCAAACTGCGGCCTAAAGCATAGCCCAGAAGTTTGGCAGTTAAATGGCGAACAAATTGATCTCTTTTGTTCATCAGCATATTCTTTAATTCTTTGGGCCCATTGAAAGTCTCACCGGTAGGCATGACTCCACTGGCATTTACCGGATTACCATTTTCATGGGTGCGCCATCTTCCTGCCAGGTCGTAGTTACCAAGACCAAAACCGATGGGATCAATCAAGTCATGGCAGGCAGCACAGGAAGCATTTTCGCGATGCTTTTCAAAAACCTGACGAACAGTAAGATTCTTGTTTTGTTTCTTCTTTAAAGCTAACGCAGGGATATCTGCCGGCGGTGAGGGGACAGGTGTTCCCAATATTGTTTCAATCACCCAGGCGCCGCGTAAAACCGGGCTGGTGCGAAATGGAAATGAAGTGGCCATCTGTACTCCGCCAAAACCTAAAATTCCGCCGCGTTGATCGTTGCTGGTTTTTACTTTGCGGAAATGATTTCCTTTGATGCGCTTCATGCCATAATGTTTAGCAATGAGTTGATTGACGAGAACATACTTTGAATCGATTAAATCGAGAAGAGGGCGGTTTTTTTGAACGATGTGCTTAAAGAATTGAATAGGCTCTTCTCTTAAAGCCATTCCCAACTCAGGAGAATACTTATACTCTTTCTCGAGGGAGCCTGAAGGAGAGTGTTGACCACCAACTTCATCAGTGCCCAGCCATTGTGAAGTGAAATTTTCAAAGAAGCTGTATGCTTTAGGATCTAAAAGCATGCGATTGATTTGAATTATAAGGACAGCCTCATTTTTCAAAGAGTTGTTCTCTGCGAGGCTAAATAGTTCGTCATCCGGCATAGAAGACCATAGAAAATACGATAGGCGTGAAGCCAATTCATAACTGGAGATATCTTCAATTTTCTCTGATGCAGGGTGCTCTTCAATCATGAATAAGAAATGAGGCGAAAGCAAAACTGCGTTAAGCACTAACTTGAAACATTCTTCATAAGGATCTTTACGGCTGGCAGCGCGGTCATAAAGAGCCATGTATTTTGAAATTTCATTTTCATTAACCGGTCGGCGAAAAGCTTTTTTCATAAACAGTTCGAGGTTTTTCTTTGCAGCTTTACGTTGGCTTTCTGGGCTTGAGTCGTGAGAATGTACAAATAGTTTGTCGTGGAATTGTTGATTCTGACTTTGGTTTAAGTTCTGTTTTACTTGTAGAGATTTCAGTTCCGTAGATACATTTCTGAAGAATTCAAAAGAGTGAATGCCGCGATCCAGGCCGACATCAAGTTGAACTTTATTTTCATCTGGTACCAGCGTCATTGTATGATTATTCAAACCATCAATTAGTAGCTGAGTTTCCTGTTCTTCTTGAGTAGAGTAACTGAGCTTTACTGTGTAAGAACTTGATAAATAAGTATTGAACCTGACAGGTTCATTTGGATTGAAATTCAGGTTGAGCGCTGGTGTGATAATCGCTTTATCGAGAATTCTCTGACTGGCTTCCATGTATCGCTCCATAAGCAATGGTGGCAGGTACAAAGTCTCGCCATTGTTATCAAAACCTTCGCCTCCACTGCCATCTTTCGGAAAAGTACTGGCAAACCCCAGATCAAAGCCAAATAGATCGCGGATAGTATTGCTGTATTGAGTTCGGTTTAATCTTCTGGTTCTGACCATTCCGGCGTATTCAGGCATCTCCTTAGCGGAGTTTTGCAGGAAGTTTTCAATCCATGTAGCCAGTTCAATTCTTTCATCTTCAGTCGGCTGTTTCTTCTTGCGTTTTGGGGGCATAGTGCGATTGCGAATCTGGGCGGCAACACTTTTCCAGCTGTGGCGTTCTTTATTGATATCATCTACACTCTTTGCTTCAAAAACCGGGGCGCCATGTTCTTCATGATCCGGATCATGGCAGTCGTAACAATAATTATGTAAGAGAGGCATTATCCGTTCAGAGAACTCAATCGAAACATCGGCTACAGCCGTTGTCCCGAGCAATAAAAGCAAAAGCAAATTCTTCATGTAAACTCCAGTTCATTTTGGCTACATACCTGACCGGAAAGTGAACCTTGACATGAGAAATAGAATTTAGACAGGATTTACATGAAAATATTATTTACATCTGGGAGCGCCACAATCTTTGCGGCAAAAATAATGTTCAGAGTATTATTCAGACATGATTTACATAATCATTAAAGATAGACAAGGAGGGGAATTTAATTGTGGAACCCCAGCCCCAGCTCTGTCTCACATGAAAACTCTCGGTTGTTTTCTTAATCGAAATGTGATTTCTTGAAGTTCTTTAGATGATTTTTAAACGAATGCAGTTAGAATGAGGGACACATTTAGTTTCACAGAGGGCAATATGAAATCTTTTTACCAATTCTTGTTTTTGTTATTTATCTTTTCGCAGCCATTAGTTGCCGAAAAACTGACATTTGTTGGTTACCAGAAGCAGGACCTAAAACTTAAAGTTCACAGTACATACAAGCGGCATGTTTACTATTCCCTCTATAAAAAGGGGATTTACATTAGTTCACAGATTATTAAAGATGAAGTGACTATTTACGGTTATGGTTCTTTACATGTAGATCGCGATGGCAAAGCTGGAGTCAGACTCCTAAAATCGAGAAAATTATTACCTGTTGGAGTTGGTGAAATGATCGCCCTGCCCAGATCTGTTGCTTTAGTCGAATTTAGAGGGAAAAGCCATACTCTTAATTACGGACAAAGATTCTTTAATTACAAAGCTTATATGAAAGACGATGTGATGTACTTCATTGATGGTAAGAAGCGCATTAAACTGGATAAGAATAATCCTACTGCTGAGCTCAATGTTGAGGAAAGGGAAGGTTATAAACTTAAAGATAGCCTTTATGTAACTGATCCGGAGATAAAGCAGTCTAAAGAGTCAATTAGTGATCTTGTGAATAAGGACAAGCATCGAGATGATCAGAGGATTAATGCTCTTTATAGATATTTGGGTAAGACTTTGCCCATAAACCTAGAATACTTTTTACTTTTTTCTGATGTTGATATATCTAAAACTATCAGGGATGATAAAAAAGATATTTGGGAAAAACTAGGGAGTAATTATTATATATACAGAAATTCTAAATTAATACCAAGGCCACGTTCTGCAGAGCCAATTACTTTATCTGAAGAAGAGACGGCTTCGGTTAAAGTGGATTCCAGAGGGGTAAGTGTAGCTGGTAAGTACTTTAGATTTAAATCCTTAAAAAGTGGAGGATATAAGAACTTATATATCCGGCTCAATAGTACTCATTATTATACATTAAAGTTTCGTTTAAGGGGGTATTATCCCATTAAAAGATTGGTTAAATATCTCAATCTAAGCTGTAATGGACCAGATATATTTTCCTGTTATCCAGCAAAAGGAATAGTGAAGCAAGGATTGACAAACGATGACATGCGAGAATTTCCTTTAGTCTACAGTTTTGATGATGAAAAAGAAGAAATTACTTTGAATGAGAGAAAGTATAAATTTACTTATGATAAGTATGGGCATGATTACTTTTTTGGTAAAAAGTATATTTTAGGAATCTATTTAGATGGTAATGAAATTTACAAACTAGCCAAGTGAAAACTACTTTATCACTATCTCACAACTCAACTGATTCATTATATCCTCAGGAAGTTGGTCTTTATTGACAGTCAGTTTTTTGAGCTCTTTAAATCTCACAAGCTTGCTGTAATCGCCGAATTTACAGTGAGCGATATTGAGGATTTGCAAGTGGCCCATGTTTGTTGGAATATGGTTGAATCTGGTGCCTTCGATGTTTAAGTCGGTGATCGATTCTTTACCTGACTCCATATCCATATAACCGATATTTGTGTAGGGGAAGTGAAGTGTTTTGAGTTTAAGATCATTGAGTGGGTTAAGCTTAAATAAATTTGTTTTAGAAACATCTAATTCTTTAAGGCCACTTTTATTGAGTGGAGGAAGAGTGTGAAACTTTTTGGACTTAATGGTTAAAGATTTCCCATCTTCTGAAAGGACAATTTTACTTGGTAGAAGGTTTTCATTTTTACTTAAGATAAGAGCTTTAATGAGTTCCTTCTTTTGTTCCAAAGTGGCTCGCTCAAATGACTTGGCAATCACGTTTCTGTATGGTACTACAAGATACTCCGGTGTGAATACATCTATAACTTTTGCGAAGGGAATATCATCGGTCACTTCAAGAAAAGCTTTTGTTTTAAGTTTCAAATCAAAGAATCTTTCATCTGGCAACTTCTCGAAGTAATCATAGGCTTTTAGGAACTCAAATTGACTTAAATAGATCAAACCGGCCAAGCGTAAAGCGTGAACATTTTTGGGCTCCAGATTTAAAGAAATTTCAGCTTCCTCCAAGGCGTTGTTATACTTACCTCTTTTGAATTCTTGCCAGCCTTTATTGACGGTTCTTATAAGAGCCATTTGCTCTGTTTGTTTACGAAGTTCTTTTTCTGCCGAGAGTTTCTCATATGCGGTGCGCGCTTCTAACTCTCGTTGTTTTATTTCTCCAATAAACCACAGGAGTCCAAGCAGGATGAAAATGAGTGCTGCAGCACTAAGGTTAATAAGGCTTTTATTGCGCTGATAAAGCAGTTTTAATTGAGTGACAAATCCGGCATTTTCAGCTTTAGGAGCAAAGCCATTGAGATAAGCCTGGACGTCATCTGCCAGTTCTTTGACAATCTTGTAGCGGTCTTCCGCTTTGGTGCTTAAGGCTTTCATACAAATAGCCTCCAAGCCCATAGGGATTTTCAATTGAGGCATGGCCAAAGAAGGTGCTTTAAATTGTCCGGAAAGGGTTTTCTTTTTGATATTGTCGTAACTATCTCCACTGACTGGAGCTTTCTGAGTCAGGATGGCGTAGAGCATGGCACCCAGACTATAAATATCTGCCGGCTTACGCATTCCTTCGCTTTTTTGAAATTGTTCTGGAGCCATGTAGCCTGGAGTTCCCCGGCCATATAAAGTCAGCTGTAAATTACCGACATCGAGTGAATCCATTTTGAGGAATTCTTCATTGCAGTCTTCATAGAGAACTTTTGCCAAGCCCCAATCGCAAACGATAACTTCACCATGTTTTCCAACCTGAATGTTATCCGGCTTTAAGTCGAGATGCACTATGCCCTGCGAGTGCGCATAGTTTATGGCATCGCAAATCTTCAAAAAAATATTCAGCTTTTCCAAAAGGCTTTTGTCGAGATACTGACTGACGCTCTGGCCTTCAATTAATTTCATAATGAAGTAAGGTTTGCCCTCTGCTGTATGACCGATGTCGTGAACAGGGACGATATTTGGGTGTTGCAGGCTGGCGGTAATTTTAGCTTCGCGCAGGAAGTGTTCTTTCATTTCCTCGGTAGCTTCATTCTTGATAGTTGCCATGACCAAGTGACGCTCTGTGACTTGATCGAAAACCTTGATAATGGTCTTCATGCCACCTTCATCAAGTTGGCTAAAATTCGTATAGCGTTCAGATTTTGAAGACAACTCCTGGACTGTACCAGAAGAGTTTAAAGTGCTTTTCGCCTCCTGATATTCATTTGTCAGGAAATTCAGGAATTTATCTTTATCCATGCTTGTTTTTCTCTCCACTGTGAATTTTCTTAACACGCCTCTCGTTTCAGTTTACAGTATCTTTAGCAGCGATGCAATTTGACATATTTCAGGGATTAAATGAGCAAAAACGATAATCAGTACAACACTAGACAGAGTCTTCTTATGCGACTCAAAGACAATCAGGACGAAGCTTCCTGGCAAGAATTTGTTGCGACTTACCGAAATTATATTTTGACGATCATTACTAATCTCAAAGTCAGTCATCACGATGCCGAAGATCTCTTACAGAGCATTCTCTTAAAACTTTGGAATAAGCTTCCTGAGTTCGAATATGACCCAGCTAAAGGGCAATTCCGTTACTGGCTTGGACGAGTCACCAAGAACGATACTTTTAAGTTTTTTGACAAGAAAAAGCGTCGCAAGGAAAACTCTTCAGAGGAAACAGAGTATGAAGAGCCGGATCCGGAAGATGCCGATATCGATAAGATGATAGATCGCGAATGGCAGGCTTATATTTCCGAGAAAGCCTGGGGAAATATCAAAAAGAGTTTTGGTGAAAAAGTCCTCGAAGTCTTTATGTGTTTTGCCGATGGTTTAACTGGCCCGCAAGTTTCTGAAAAGATGGAAATGGCCGAAAATACCTGTTATGTCTACAAGCTGCGCGTTCAAAAAGCCCTGCATAAGGAAATCATGCGCCTCGAATTTGAATTGGGGTAAATATTTTTTTATTTCACGCTCGTTCTTTTCTCTCTGCGGCTTCACGGCTCTGCGTGAAAAATCTAAAAAGTGTATATCAACTAAAAGTTTTTAGGCAGTGGTGTTAACTGTGCACCCCATATCCAATGAGTGTAGGTCTAAATTATTTGTTATGTAGATAAAATTTAAAATGAATATTAAAAATCTCACGCTAAGCCGCAGAGGCTTTGGGTAAGATTAGAGATACAGCTTTCGCAAGTTTTTTGGGTTCATGGTGTCAAGTCTCCCCCACCTTTCGGGGACTGTGCTCAAATTAACCCGTAAAGGATGTGTGTATGAGACTGTTTGTTTTACTCTTTCTGCTCTCGATGAGCGTAATCGCCAATGAAAAACCTAACTTTATAGTGATTATTGCCGATGATCTTGGATGGAATGACTTGGGCTGTTACGGCAACAAAGGAATCCGAACCCCGAATCTTGATAAGCTGGCTGTACAAGGCCTGAAATTTAACAATGGCTTTTTGACCATCAGTTCCTGTAGCCCCAGCCGTTGTTCCATTATGACCGGTATGTACCCTCACAATACCAGAGCTCCAAACCTGCATGATCCACTTCCGGCAGATAAAGTAACTATCGGTGGCTATCTCAAGAAAGCCGGTTACTACACTGCTTCTGTGGGAAAGTGGCACTTGGGAGATAACGTCCTAGACCAATATGACCTTGTCACAGACACAAGACCTGCGGGTTCAGAATTGTGGATCGATACTCTTCAAAAACGCCCCAAAGATAAACCATTTTTTATGTGGTTTGCATCACACGACGCTCACCGCCCCTGGCAAGCGACAAAAGGCAAACATGCCATCGCTAAACCACATACTCATGATGAGGTCACAGTTCCGCCTTACTTCCCGGATACCCCGGAAGTCCGCGAAGATCTGGTGCAGTACTACGACGAAATTCACCGCCTTGATGACTACACAGGTCAGGTTCTGACAGAGCTGAAAAAACAGGGGATCTCTGATAATACGATGGTCGTTTTTATTTCAGATAATGGCCGCGCTTTCCCAAATGCAAAAACAAGAGTCATTGACAGTGGCATCAAAACACCATTTTTAGTTCACTGGCCAAAAGCTCTGCAGAAAGCTGAAGACCGCAACCAACTGGTCAGTGCTATAGATATCCTACCAACTTTTCTGGAGTTGGCCGGTTTGGCAATCCCTGCCGAAGTTCAGGGAAAATCATTTAGCTCTATGCTCGAAAATCCACAGGCTAAAACCCAGGATTATATCTTTGCTGAGCATAATTGGCATGACTACAAAGCCCATGAAAGAATGGTGCGCAGTCTGGATTACATTTATATTAAAAATTCCTTTCCGGAACTGAATGCCAACCCTCCGGCAGATGGTCTTCGCAGTCCGACGTATCAGGTTATGCCGAAATTAAATGCTGAAGGCAAACTAAGCGATAAACAGCGCGATTGTTTTGTACTACCCAGACCTGCGACAGAACTCTACAATGTCATCAATGATCCATTTTCCTTTGAAAACCTTGCCAATGATGAGCGTTACTCTGCTAAAGCTCGTGAAATGAAAGACGTTTTGAAGAAATGGTGTCAGGAGACTGGGGATGTTCTGCGTACCAATGCCAAAGAAGACGGTTTTGACCGCAAAACCGGCAAACGCTTAAAAAAGCAATAATGACTACCGATTAATTTTATATATTTTATACAATTAAAATCTCTAAAGGTTTTTGTGAAAAGAAATCTCTAGTCAAAAATCGCTAAAAAATTAGCTTCTAAGATTCAAACAACATAAATTAAAAGAAAAGGCTTCTCTATGAAACTTTCGCTTCTTACTACTCTACTTATTTTCCTTTGCAGCTGTGCTTCAAAATCAAATGAAACCGTTGCTGATAATACACTTTCTACTGCCGAAAAAGCAGATGGCTGGCAGCTGCTTTTCAATGGTAAAGACATGTCTCAGTGGCGCAATTTCAAGCAAGAAACAATCAGCCCGATCTGGCAGGTTAAAGATGGCATGGTGACCATGACAAATAAAGACGGCAATGACATTATGACTAAAAAGAAGTATGGTAACTTTGTCCTGAAACTGCAGTGGAAAATCTCAGAAGCGGGCAACAGCGGTATCTTCATTCTGGCTGATGAAAAAGGCAAGAAAATATGGTCTCATGCTCCTGAAATTCAGATCCTCGACAACGAAAAGCATAGAGACAGCAAGATCTTAACTCATCATTCAGGATCACTTTACGACATGATCGCTTCACCAGATTCTTCGAAGAAAAAAGCCGGTGAGTGGAATAATGTAAAAATCAGCCATGACAAAGGTCACCTGCAAGTTTGGCAGAATGGTGTACAGACCGTTGACATCGTCATCGGTTCAGCAGATTGGAAGAAACTCCTGGCAAAAAGCAAATTTGCGAAATGGTCAGGGTTTGCCACAAATAAAACAGGTCATATCGGCCTTCAGGATCACAACGACATTGTTTCATTTAAAAACTTAAAGATCAAAGAACTGGATTAATCTATGAAGAGAGCCAAGGCATTTACATTTCTCCTCGGATCGCTCCTGTTGGGTAGCGGTCTGGCACAACAAAAAGGCTGGTGGAGTAGTTATGACTACAGCCAGGTAAGTTCACAGGTCGTAACCCGCGGTGATGATGCCCCGATTCTGCGCGGCCGGGCTGTAAAGCTGGATCTTGACGGTCAAAAAATCAGTGCTTTTTACGATACCGGTGACATGAACTTAAGATATGTAACCCTTGGCTCAATCGAATTTCAGGGAACTCCCTGGGATGGTAAACACGGTGGTAACTCGCTGGTTGGCGGCGAACTGCTTTTCTCCAGTAGTCCAAGCCTTGCCTGGGCTTACAAAGGTTCATGGAAAGACCCAAGAGATTTTGATTACGGCCCGGTTCCAGATCAATATGTCGAGTTCAAAGGCAGTTACCGGAGTCATGATAAGACTGTACTACACTACACTGTTGGGGATAAGGCCTCAGAAGTTTTGGAGCACCCCTGGACTGCTAAAAACGGTCAAGACCTGGTATTTATACGACAGTTCCAAATAGCAGAAGCAAAAGAAGAACTCATTCTCAAAGTTCTGGACAATGACAAAGTCAAGATTGGCCAGGATCTATTCCTCAATTGCAGTCAATTTAAAATTGATAATAATGGTAAAGGATTATCTTTTGTACGAATTCCTGCAGGCTCAAAAAAGCTGAATTTTACCGTCGCTTATTCGAAGAAAAAGAACTTTGCTAAAAGAAAACTTGCCAGTCTGGATGCTTGCTTAAAAGGCGGTGATATCCGTTGGCCGAAAACCATGACTTTATCGGGTAAATTGAAGACAGATGAAAATGAAACTTTCGTCACAGATCAGATCCCACTACCGACCAAAAACCCTTACGGTTCTAAAATTCGCTTTGGTGGTTTTGATTTCTTTAAAGATGGCAAAAGAGCCGCTTTTTGCACTTGGAATGGCGATGTCTGGATTGCCTCCGGTCTCGATAAAGATCTTAAAAATATCGTCTGGAAAAGATATGCTGCCGGTCTCAATGAAGCACTTGGTATTCGCATCATCAATGAAAAAATTTACGTCACCGGAAAAGACCAGATTACCCGTCTGCATGACCTGAATAACGACGGCGAGGCAGACTACTACGAATGTTTTAATAACGATATAAAGATCACTCAGAATTTCCACGAATTTACTTTCGGTTTACAAACAGACAAACATGGAAACTTCTATTTTGCTAAAGCAGCTCCTGTTCGTCAGGGAGGACGAGGTTTTGATGTCACTCATGATAATCATGGAGTGATCTTTAAAGTTTCAGCAGATGGTGAAAAGTCAGAAATCTTTTATTCCGGTCTCAGAGCTCCGGGTGGTCTATCAATTAATGAGGAAGGAACCATAGCAACAACCGGTGAGAATGAAGGTACGTATGTTCCTGCCTGTAAAATCAACTATGGTAAAAAAGGCGATTTCATGGGAGTCATTCACCCAGGAAATGGTCGCAAAGAAGAACAAGGCTATACCAAGCCTCTTTGTTTCCTGCCAATGACAGTCGATAACTCAGGTGGTGGCCAATTATGGATACCTGAAGGTTCATGGGGCGATCTGGGTGGAACACTGATGCACCTGTCTTATGGGCAAAGTAAAGCTTACACAGTTCTCAAAGAAGAAGTAAATGGCCAGGTTCAAGGTGGTGTCATTCATCTGCCATTCAAACTTATGTCTTCGGCTATGAGAGGCCGTTTTAATCCAGCCAATCCACAGGAACTCTATATAACAGGTTTTAAAGGCTGGCAGACAAATGCATCTTTGGAATCGGCGATTAACCGCATTACCTACAAAGGCAAGACATTTGAAAGAGCCAGTAATATAAAAGCAACAGAAAAAGGTATTTACCTGACTTTTAATGCAGAACTGGATGAGCAGTCAGCCAATGACTTGAGCAACTATGCCATTGAGCGCTGGAATTACTTCTATACAAACCAGTATGGATCCGGTCACTTTGCAACTGGTCTACCTAAAGAAGACCTTGAACCATTTACCAAAACCGAAAGTAAAAAAGTCGGGCGTATAGGGATTCCACGCAACCGTGCCGGCGAGTTGGTTTTTGTAACCGCCGCTAAACTAATGGATGACAAAAAGACTGTTTTTCTGAAAGTAAATAATATGCGACCGGTTGATCAGATGAAGATCGATTATTCCTTAAAAACGGCTAAAGGAAACGAAGTCAAACAGCTCATCTATAATTCGATTTTCAACTTGAGCCCGGATGCGAATTCTGTTGCTGATGCAGTCTCACTGGCAGAACTCGAAGCTCGCGAAAAACTCAACTCTTATGAGCTGGGTTCACAGGCCTCATTTAAAGACAGCACTGGTAAAATAGATACCATTAAAAGTCGTATGCTTAACCTGCAAATTAAGGAAGGTGAATCTGTTACGCCATTCTTAAAGGAAGGCGATTTTGAGGCAACTTACTCAGGATACTTACAGGTTCTGGAAAAGGATAAGCTGACATTTACGGTAAGAGGAAATGGTGAGTTTAAACTGGTCATAAGTGACAAAGAGATTGTTGCTTATAACGGTCAGGGTCAGGACGTGAAAACCAAGGCTTTGGAAATGAATGCCGGCTTTCATAAGTATACCTTGACTTATAAATCTCCGGCTTCAGGACAGCCTTACTTCGATGTCCTCTGGGATGGTAGCAAGTTCCCTTTAGGGCCAATCAGCCCAAACTCTTTGCGCTATATGCCGGGAGGTTCGCTGCAGGCTGGTGAAAGTTTGCGAAATATCCGTAAGGTTATTGCCGATAAACGTTGTTTTAGTTGTCATAGTACGACTGATCAACTGACTATGCCTGAACTAAATATGGATTCACCTTCACTAGCCAATGCCGGTGGTCGTTTCAATCAGAAGTGGTTGGTCGATTGGATAACAGATCCTCGTAAGTTCAACCCAAGAACTCATATGCCAAAGTTGGCGAATAAACAAGAAGCCGCTCACATCGCAGCCTATTTGGTTAAAGACGTTAAAAAAGACTTCAGTGGTCAGTTAAAAGGTGATGTTAAGAATGGCGCCGGATTGTTTTATGATCTCGGTTGTATAAGCTGTCATACGCGACCGGATAAACAGAACTTTAAAGACACCAGAAAGTCTCTTAACTACGTCGCAGATAAGTTTAAGCCGGAAGCCCTCAAAGAGTTTTTGAAGAAGCCTGAGCAGAACTATAAATGGACCAAAATGCCGAACTTCAAGTTGTCGGATAAAGAGGCTGAAGATCTGGCCAGTTTCCTTATCAGTATGACCAGTAAGCCTTCGGTTACAGGTTTTCCGTCCGGTAATGCTAAACTGGGAGAAAAGCTTTACAAAGAGAAGTCCTGTATGAATTGCCATGGAGGTGCAGAACCGGTCAAACTACCGATGAAAAATTTCTCAAAAGGCTGTATGAAGAAGCACTCAAAAATATTCATGGGACTCAATTTCAAATTTAAACGGGATATGACGGCATTTTTAAATAGGCACCGCGATTCATTGACCCGTAAATCCTCACGTGAATTTGCCGAGCGCCAGGTAAAAGAACTTAACTGTACTGCTTGTCATGTTCGCGATGAAACGGCATCCAAGTGGGAAAGTCACCTCACTGAAATTAAAGATCTGAAAATGGTTCATAAAGATAAAGGTCATCTCGATCAAAGTCGTCCTCAGTTAACTTTTGTTGGAGAAAAGCTGACGCAAGAAACTGTCAAAGACTATCTGAGAGGTACTCTTCCATACGAGACTCGAGATTGGTTATTAGCTCGTATGCCAGCCTTCCCGGCACGTGCCGAAATGATGGCTGAAGGTTTAGCTTTACAACATGCTCGTCATGGTGTTAAAGATGAAACAAAGACAGATAATGAAGCTGTAAAAATCGGTCAAAAGCTGGTAGGTGCAAATGGCGGTTTTGCCTGTGTTATCTGTCACGATGCCGGCCCGCAAAAAGCCATGGCGGCCTTTGAAGTCAAAGGTATCGATCTCATGCGTTCAGGAGAACGTCTGACCAAAGATTACTATCATCGTTGGATGTTGAATCCGGCTCATTTGGTGCCAACCACTAAGATGCCGAAGTATGCCGATGATCAGGGAAAGTCACCTATGGCAGACTACGGCAATGATGCCGCCAAACAATTTGAAGCGATTAGACAATATCTAAAAACACTTCAGAAATAATTAAACTTAAGGCAGAGCTTAAATCGGCTCTGCCTTTTTCTTTCCTCAAAAAAATTTCATTTTCATGTCAAGTCTTCTGTAAATTCCCGGTAGATAGCTTAAGTCTGCGAGGAATTATCTGTGAAAACTAAGACATTTACCATTATCGAGCTTTTGGTGGTCATTGCTATAATCGGTATATTAAGCACCATACTCATTCCTTCTTTAAGCCGTGCCCGAGAAAAAGCGAAAAGAGCCGTTTGCGCTAGTAATCAACAACAGATTTACAAAGGTCATTTGCTTTACTCTATGGATTACAATGGTTACTACGCTCCCTCAAATTGGATCTTCAAGTTTGAAGCAAAAGTGGCGAATGCTATGGGACTACTAAATGCCGGAAAAGCCGCACGTTGTCCAAACTATGCTAAAGATCAGGATGAAAATCTTTGGCAGCATACTGACACTGAATTGGTTCAGTCGTTAGCGAACAATGACAAAGTACAATTTGGCTTTCACTTGTTAACCGGATCTCAAAGCTTTGGCAGTAAAAATGGTGGCAGTGGTTTTACCAAATGGGAGAAGATAACTGATGACTTAACTATTCCGCTGATTGTTGACCGCACTGTCAGTCCAAGTGGTAACTGGGGAACCAAGATTTCACACACTAAAATTGGCTGGTTTGAAGTAGATGTTTCATCGGTTTTAAACATTGGTCAGTATGGTTGCGAAGGGCAAAATGAAACATCTTCTGATGGTGCAACGAAGTGGGTGAGTGTGGGTAATATGAAAGCCTTCAGTTCTAGCTCGATTCTTGGTTTCTGGAGTGATGATTATTAAACGCTATGGATCGCTGAACTCTAGCTCGGAGGATTTATATCCGCAGAGGGCTGCGAAACTACCAGCTGTATGCAACGCTGAGTCCCAGCTCGTAAAATTTAATATCGTCTCGCGGAGGCGCGAAGTCGCAGAGAAAAAGAGTGTATTTCATATGCCAATCCTGTCTAAAAAAATGCCGGCGGGACGAGGTTGTGTGAAACACAAAATATAAACGTCAACCTCTTAGATTTGTTACTTTTTAATGGTCTATGTTGCTAGCAGTTGCTCTCAATAGGCCATTTCTACAAAATATTTCTTCTTTATGGCTAATATAGAGCGTGGAGAAGGCTCCTTTTTCACCTTGTTACTGGCCACTCTTTTTATGCTAAAGGCCATTTGGGCTAATGAGAATTCAGCATTTACCATGGTGAGTACTTTTGTCTGAACTGCACCAACTAATTATCATAGTTTGAGCCATGAAAATAGTGGCTCAGCAATTGCCTTTCGCCGTCTTGTTATCTCTTTGTTATAACTTAAGCGCTGCCTGTTTCTCTCAAGGTATTGATCATTCACTGTTCGTTTTATAGATCTATATTTTCCTGTGGTAGATCTGGATCCAAGGGGACAGTTTTCACATGCCTTGCGGTTTCGGCAATTCCAGCTTTTGGCTTTCTCCTTCTTCTTAGGGTGCACAAGTTCATTATTAGCAGGGCAAATATGAACATTATTTTTTCAACATGTTCAAAATGCCCCTTCCCAAATAATCCCTGTCGTTCCGAAGGTGACATTTTTACTTCTGTAACATGGGCCGTAATGTTACTTTTCTCAAAATTTTAAAGATCCTCAGTACTGTGATAGCCTTTAACTGCTACAACTTCTACTTCATCTCAACCAGGAGTTTCCATCGCTTGATTTGTCATTAGCGACAATA
>JAKVBD010000069.1 GCA_022446985.1 Lentisphaerales bacterium | reverse complement strand
TAAAAGCTTCTGGGTTTTTGTCCCAATAAATTTTCTGGATTCCTTTAAATCTAATTAGGGCATAGACATAGCCTTCCTCCCAGGCTTTATAAAGTAAACCCATGAAAAATAAACTGGGAATACTGCTTACTGCGATCAACATAAGACTGAATATATTGTTATCTTTGTTTGCTTTCTTTCGAATGTCTTTGAAGTCAAGTTTATGGTTCTTGATCTTGTGTTTATAGCGGTCCTGCATAGAGATTATTTACGAAACTTGTCAGGTATACTCGGAAGATCTGCTGGTGGCTTTCTAAGGCATATTATTTCTTTACATATCCAAAGAATAAGAAAGGTCAGGCAAACTAAAAATAGAACTGATATGATGATGAGCATCATCGCATAATCTAGGGGGAATTCACTCCAACGAACCCTCACGGCGGGTTCGAGTCTCTGTGGCGCATAGAAAGAACCTTTATCCAAGCCGTTGTAGAGAATGATTCCCAGTATCCAGGTTGGAATACTGATAAGCAGGCTGCTTACAATACCGCTGATTACTTTAAGGAAAATCGAATCTTTTTTTATCTTCTCATGATCGAGGTTATGATTCTTTATTTTGTGCTCATAGCGGTGCTGCATAGAGATCGCCGATGTGCATTTTCATTTCGCGCAGTTTCTTGTACTGATACTTGATGAGTATCTGGTTATTACCTTTTTTGACCGGTAGAGTGAATGACTTGATCGGGTTTGATCCTCTAGCCATAGTTGTGTCATCGACTATGGTACCATTGATCCAGATTTTGATCTGGTCCAGGCTGTCGGCATGGTAGGCGTCAATATGGAGGTAGGCTTTGCTTTTTGTGGATGAAAATTTCTTAGTGAAATATGCCGTTCCACTGTCATTACTTTTCAATTTATCCAATGCTGCAAACTTGAATGTACCCTGCTTATTTTCATAACTGGCCGTTGCGAATTTATCGGTATCTTCCGGCATTGGCGTCAGCTCAACTGGATCACTTTGAGAAGGAGATGAAATGGGACCGAGAATTTTCCAGTCTTTGGCTTCGACATGGCGCATAAAGACCTGACGTCGAATGCTGAGAGGAACCTTGGCTTTGCTTAGAAGGTTTTTAAGTTCCGCCATATCCTTAGAGTGTTCTTTAAATATGGTCACAACACCTAGAGCCAGGTTGAGGTTATAACGGTCATTGCCAATTATTTCCTGACAGACTTCGCTTAGTTTTTCAGGTTTTACTTTACTGATATGCAACCAATCTCTCAGCAGACGGGCAGCAACTGGCTCAGATACCGGATTCAGACGGAGGTTCTGAAGAAGTGCTTCTTCTGTCCAGTTGTATGTGTGGTTTAGAAGAACCTGATTGAGTTTGGTAAAAGTCAGGTTTGGGCCCCATTTGAAGCCCCAAACCTGTTTTCTCTCTTCTCCGTTATAGTCGTAAACTTTTTCATACTCATTTTGCCATGAGCTGTGAATCATCGCTTTGTTGGCTTGACCATTTTCGGCGACAAGCGCACTTAATTTCCCGTACTTAAGTAGATTAAATTTGCCCATAGCAGTTGGGTATTTGCTATTTCTTTGAATGTGTAAACGGTGAACTTTTGAAAGTTTGTGATCGGCCATAAATCCAAGTGGGAAAAGGATGCGGCCATCAGTTGCTGAAAACTGGTAAGTCCCGCAGAAATCCATGAAGTAATAAGCATCAATGCCGGCACGGCGTGGCAGTGCAATTGGATTTTGCCCTTTGACGAAATCCATGTCAATGAAGGTCAGAGCATTATCGATCCAGTCATTATTGATTTTAAGAGAAGTTGCCAGGCTGCGACACTCGCGTTCTACATTGAGAATCGCTTCATCACTTAAGTTTTCAGTGCGGGCCTTTTCAACTTTTTCGAGCATTAGAGCTGCTAGAACTGCAATGGCAGTGGTATTCTTTGCCTGACGTTTAAGGGCACTTTCCAAGAATGCTATAGTGTCGTTAAAGCCGTGTAAAAGTCGACGGGTTTTGATGTACTGTGACAGTGTCTTACCATCGGCTACAAAGCTGCTGGCCTCAGTGTAAAGTTTGGTCAATTTCTCATACTGGGTTTTGGAAATAACATGTTCAGTTCCAGCTGGGGTAGGAATCATTAATTGTAGTCCAGGAGCATAACAGCCGCCAATGCGGTAGGTACCGGTTTTCTGGCCGTTTTCAGTTGAGAAAACTTCAAATTGGAGATGACCTTCAAAACCATTTTTCATGACGTCGGTTTTACTTACTTTGAGTTCAAAAACTTTATTTCCCATATCGTCGATGTAGAACTCTATGAGCTGATCTGAAGGTGTGTTTTCAATATTGGTTTTACCCAGAGAGTTTTCGATTTTTTCGGCATAGATTCCGTGATCAAATCTTAGGCTGTTGAGTGAAAGGCCAAGACCGAATATGTGGTCTTCATTGCTATTGAGTTTGATCTGAAGGTGAAGTGTTTCCGGAGTATCCTGAAGTCGGTAGTGCATTTCAGGAGGCTGATTATTCCTTGAACTCAGCCATTTGTCAGTTGAGACTTTTTGCCAAAAAAGTTCATCAACTTTGGCATCACTGGTTAGAACTGCAGATGTCGGTAGATCATAGCTTGAGTAGTTGCTGTAAATATAAGCCCGGCCATTTCTTAAAATGACCCGCGAATTGCTTGTGTGGACAATTGCTTTGTAGTGATAGTCTCCCCACATTTTTCTCGAAAGGAGCTTACCGTTTAGAGTATCGTAGACATTTTCCATTTCATTTGTGGTGACAATAAGCTCATTATTTCTAACAAAAAGTTCTCCAGTCGACTTATGATTACCCGTAAGCTGCTTACTTGGTTGGTAAATGTCTTTGGCTGATTCTTCGAGGTCGATTATACCAGAGTCACCGGCAAAGCGCCATTTACCACCTTGAATAAAAGCAGCTCCACCTTCGCCAAGAATAATGCTGTCGACTTTTATCTCTTTGAAGTTATGAAGATCAATGACTTTTTGATCGCTTAGGACTGCGTAACGTTCGTTGATTTGCCAATCAAAAAAGTGCTCATGAGCTGTCTTGAAAGTTTTAATCTCAAGCTTCTCCAAATTGAGCAGGTTTAATTTAGCGTAATGATACCAGCCAATAACTTTGCCATTTGTTTTTATAAACTGAGCTTTGCTGAATTTGTCTTTAAAGTCTTTAAGAACTTCGAACTTTTCGCCCATTTTGTACAGAGTTACTTTTTCTCTGTTACTGCCACCATGCATGGTCAGCAGATAATCTTTGTGAACCACAAAGTCATCGCATGCTAAGGGTTTATTTTTAAGTAACTTTCTTTGTTTTAAGTCAAAGATTTTAAACATGCCGCCTTTAGTGGCGATATACAGTTTGTGATTGTCGATGTGAGCCGCATTTATGCGGAATTTGCTGGTTTTTGCAGAAGAAAGAAGGCCTCTTGGAGTGAAGTAGAGGATTGTTTTACCGGTAAGAGCATTGATAACTACTACAGTGGATGAATTTTGGGAAAGCAGGTAATCGCCACTGATTTCATAGTCTTCAAAGGTGTTATTCCAGGTGACTGCCGGCGGTGAGTAACCATCATCAGTTCGACCACCTTCTTTGAAAAGTGCGACTTCATTTTTAAAGGTTATCAAAGAGTAACTTGGAAGACTTGTTGGGTATGTTCTAAGATCGATCCCTTCAGGTTTGGAGGTGAATGGGAAATCAATTACCGCTTCGAGAGTATCTTTTTGGCGCGATGCTATGACCTGCGCCTGAGGCTTAACATTAACTGGTTTCAAAGCCGGTTTCAGATTCTGTGGGAATTCTCCTTCATTAGCGAAGACAAAGGCATTCTTTCTGTTGATCATTTGCCATGAGTCATGTGCATAACGGATTTTATAGGCCTGGATATTCGTCGAGATGGTGTCAACGAGATCGCCTGTCATGGCATCAAACTTTAAAATACTCTTGATGGCCGGAAGGTATAAATGTTTTCCCTGAATGGTTCCTTCACCAATAATTTGCAAGCCAAACAGATTTTTCTGCCAGAGTATATTTCCGGTATCTGGAGAAAGAGAAATGAGTTGCTGCTGTTGCCCACGGCGTTTGTATGAAAAAACGATGTGCTTGCTGTTTCTCGAATGAATGTAATTTGGAGTATGAATAAAGTTCCGCCAAATGATGTTTCCTGATTGGCTGTTCAGCCCAAACCAGCCCATGCGTGCCGGACAAAAAGTAACCAGTTTCTTGTCGAATGTCTGGATGTAAGGCGAGGCCGCAGTCGATACCAGGTTCCAACTATTTGATGTTCCAAAATCTTTGAAAGATCTGAGACTCAAGCCATGAACCCAGCTGACGGTTTTGTGCAGAGAATTAATTGCCAGTATCTGACCGCTGCCGGACATCATATAAATGTGTTTTTCGTCTTCGGTAAAGCGATCATAAAAGCGGATGATTTGACTGATGTCATACTTGCTGTCATCCTGATATGGATCGCGAATTTTGCACAATTCTATAATCTGTTCAAGTGAACCGTTTTTGAGATTTACATAGCCTAAAGCCAGCACAGGTGCTGAAGTTCTTTGTTTTTCGACAAGAAGGATGATGCTGGTACCGAGCTTTTGGTAAGGCAGGCTGGCAGCTTCCCAGTTATTGTATTCTGTGAGATCGCTGCTTTTCCATAAAGTGTTGCCTTGGGAATCTCTGGCGATAAGGAGCTGACCTTTACCTTTTACAGGATACTCAACATTAAAGAAGGTATTGCCGATAACCTGGCCACGGTAAGTTCTAGGAGCAGTCTGTTTACGGATATTGGCTTTAAGCGGCTTATTTACCTGCCAGATTCTTTTACCTGCAGCATTAAAAGCATTAATGCCCATAGGGGAAGCGCTCAACCAATTACCAGACATATTATTCAATTCGAGAGGTTGTCTCGGAATGGTTAGTACTGAGCTGTCGGTTTTGAAGGGAGATGCCGACAAACTGCTGTTTTCGACATTTGCCAATTCAATCTGGGCGACGAGTTTACCCGGACCATTTGAGCTTTTAGAGGTTTTGCGAAAGCGATTGTAAAGAGATTCAAGGCTTTGTGAATTTCCGGCAACTCTAACACTGGATTTGAGCAATTTAGAAGGAATAGGCAGTCGCTGGTTTTGCGGGATAGCCAACCATTCTTCAGCCATAAGGATGATGCTGGCAGCTGTGGCAGCATGGGTTGGGTCATTTATAAGTTGTTGAGCATGTAACAGGGCCTGGGATAATTCGCCCTGATTGAAGTAGTGATCCATTAAGAAGTTATGAGCTTGAGGGAAGTGGCAGAAGCCTTTAGTCGTTTTCAAAACTTCTGTGAGTTCAGAAATGGACTGTTTCTGTATGGCTTTAGAAATATCTTTTTGATAGCGCTCTGTAAGGTAGGTCGCAAAATTATCTTTAAAGCTTTCAGACATGACAAATTGATCCATAAGGTAAGCATGTAAAGAGCGTTGTTTGAAACGGTCAATGTAGAGTTTGTCGCTGTGTTGACGGATGATTTTAAAGAGTCTTGAAAAAGTTTCCTCATTTGGATTTTCTCTTAAAAGAGCATCTATGTCATGGCGGTAAATCTCAGTTTCAGGGTCGCTGACAAAGAGTGGTTTCAGACGATCATAGTTGCTGGTATCGATGATTTTGGCTTCCAGGCTTGAAGCGTAGTGCTTATGTCCCTTAACCGGCAAAGCTTTATAGTGTTTAAATAGTTTATTGGCAGTTTCGAGGTTGCCATTGTTCATCATCGCTTCAGCTACTTCATGAACAGCGTTGGCGTAGTCGTATCCGCGTTTTTTGTCAATCAGTTTATTGCTGGCGGCAAAAAGCTTTTCCAGGTAAGCTCCTTCATCATTTTGAATGAGGTAGAGCAGTCTTTTTTTCATGGCGTGCAAATGGCCGGTGGTTATGGCTTGGGCCATTTCTTCAGGTTTGAGCTGCTTATACATTTCATAGACTAAGCGGTCGTCAAGGTCGTGATAAACAACATGTTTGGCAGCAGGATTCTTGGTGTAGTCAATGTCTTTAATAATTTGCTGGATAATATAAGCTTTGGCTTTGGCAGAATTACTTTTCTTCAGGTCATTGAAGAAATCGAGTGCAGCTCTGAGGTTAGAGTTATTGATTTGTTTGAACTTTTGCAGTTCTGCTTTTATTTGCTGATTTTCTGAATCGGTTATGGGGATGAAAGAAATGGGCGCCATGTTGGACTTTTCTTTTCTGGCCATGAGAATGAGGTGGTTTTCACCCTTTTTAAGGGTGATATGAGGTGAAATGGCCCGGCGTGTGACGGCCAAACCACCTTCAAGTTGGTCCAGTGGCTTGCCATTTAAAAAGGCCGTGAAGTTATCTGCAGATTTAATGATCAATAGAGCTTTACCACCTTCAGAGTGAATCTTGTAACGAAAAACCGGGAAGGTGTGTCGCAGTTTTTTGTCACTGACAAAGCGAGCCTGCTCTTTGTTTGTTTTGACGCCTTTGGTGAAAACATGTTTGATACTGGTAACCGGTTGCGAAAATGGTCCGGCAATTTCGATGTGTTTTGAGAGTTCTTTGTTAATATCTTTAATTTTAGGAGTCTTCTCCAGGATGGATTCCTGAGCATAGGGGTCTTGTCTGGCTTCTTTGATCCAGTCATCAAAAGTGATCGCCTGAAGACTAAGGTTGAGAAGTAAAAAAGGTAAGAGAAATTTCATTAATTCGCCTCACTGATTTGAGGGTTGGCAAGAATGAGGAAGTCACCGGCAGACCCGCGTTTACCAAAGTCAGCAGTTATCTTTAATTCACTGGCTTTTACAGGGATATTAATCTCTTGAGGGGCTTGGCCTGAAGTTATTTTTGCTTTGTAAAGTTCTTTGGCATTTTGGCTGATGATTAAATTCAGGTCACCATTAATGGCCTGAGGATCGATGAAGGCCGAGGCGGTAAATCTCTTTGACTTGGGTGGCAGCTGGAAGCGCATTTCTGTTCTAGTGTGTAAGGAGATAAAGTGTTTGGTTGGAAACCCATTTACTTGTAAAGGCTGACCACCAAATGTTTTGTTGAGCTGTGGCTCGATTATTGAATTTAGAAATGGCTGTGCGGAAGTTTGAAAGCTATGAGATTCTCCAAGTCGGCTTACGCCTGACAAGTCTTCAACTTTGATGACTTGTGAGTTATGCAGGCTCAGTTGACCTATTGGGGTTTGTACTTTGCCATCGGCTTCATTGAATGAATTACAAAAGATGATTTCGCGAGAAACGGTATACACCTTAATTATTGGCTGGGTGGACTGTTCATTACTCAGAATTAGAAAATCTAAAACGTTCTTTTTAAAGCGCATTTTGCTCGGTTTGGAGCGTCCAATCATTGTAGAAGTAAAGTAAGAAGGCTGACCTTCATAGCTTTTACTATTACTTAAGTGAAAACCTACAGCTAAGTCTTTGGAAGGATAGTAACTTCCCTGAAAACTAATGGCTTGAATAAATTTGAGTGGAATTGTTAATTCCGTTCCCTGTCTGCTAAAAAGTAATTCGCTTTTTTTACTGTCTAACTTAGTCGTCTTGCCTTTAATGACTGAACCATTTTTAAGAATGAGGAACTCGCCAGAATTACTGGCCAGTGATGGTTCTGCTAGGAGGTTAAAAGTGAAGAAAGTTAGCAGTAGAGAAGTAGATATTTTTTTGATAGGATTAACAAGGTTTACAGGATAGGAGATTTTTTTCATTTTGAGGAGAGTGTATTTCATAAGTCTAATCAACCTGTATAAATTAAATTTTAATCTCTGTGTAGGATGACCTTGTGTACCAAATCCTGTTCATCCTGTCTAAACTTCTCTAGTTCTATTATAAAATTACTTCTGGTAAACCGGTAGGTACTGGTAAGGAAGACTTCCTGCCAGGACACAAAAGGCAGTTTTGTAAAGGTGTCCCCAGCTGCCTTTGGCTTCCTGTTTTTTGAGTAAGTACTCATCGAGCATTTTGGCCCATGGCTTATAAGTTTCACTACCACTTAAAAAAGATGCAACAGAGGCATAGTACATGAAGTAAGCTTTGTGAGCGCACTGAGATTTATCCAGGTCTTTTTTCATGATGTCATGCAGAGGAATCAGGGATTCATTGGTGAACTTTTTATCTTGCTCGCCACAAATGATCATGATGCAAGTACCGGCAGCACTGGAGCCAATGAGTTTTGGATCGATGTTAGTGTTGGAATAACCAAACATTTTCTTTTTCTCATTGAATCTGGTTTTGATAAAAGTCAGAGCTTTCTTTATAGTTGCTTCAGGAACATAAATTCCAGCGTCCTGTGCTGATTTCAGGGCAATGACTTGCATAACACAAACAGAGGTGTCGCCATCTTGAGGCTTGGATTTATAACCCCAGCCGCCTTTGGGACCTTGAACCTGAAGTATCAGTTTTACGGCATTTCGAAGAACTTTACCGACATCTTTGCGACGTGTCTGACCCCAGGCTTCAGAAAGCATGAGGGTTGTCAGAGCATGGCCGTACATAACAGCCGCCTGGTAAGATTGTTCAGTAAATTGAATAAGGCCACTGGGCTTGGCCTGTTGAAGTACCCAGTGAACACCTTTACCGACGACTTTGCCATATTCTCCTTCACCCGGCAGGTGCCCCTGAGCCATGAAGGCCATGAGGCACAAAGATGTTTCTCCGACATTCTTGCCATACTGAGCCGACCATGAACCATCGGGCTTCTGTTGCGAAGCGAGGTACTTAAGCCCTTTATTCAGGGCTTTGGTCATCTCCGGAGAAATCTGGGCAATAGTATCGCGATCTGCTGCCGGTAAGTTAACAATGAATAGGGAAAGTATCAGTAAAATTATTCTCATTTAGTCCTCGCAAGTGCTTCGTAGTACTGCTTGACGAGATCGCGGTACTCTGACGGAGCTTCGTTGAGCAGTTGCTGCATTTTCTGACTGTCATATTCTTTGTGCTGCTTGGCCCATGAACTGCCTTGTGCTTCTTCGCCTTTTTGAAGTGAATTCGCCATAGCTTTGGAGCCGCCGCCTTTACCTGGTTTACCACTGCTGCCCTGGCCGGATTGCTGACTCTTACCCTGGCCTTTACCAGCGGTTTGTTGTCCACCTTGTCCACCTTGTCCGGATTGTTGACTTTGTCCTTGCCCACTCTCGGACTTTTGTCCTTGCTGGCCTTTCGATGCTTGTTGCTGCTTTCCAGCTTGGGATTTTTCAGGAGCTCCATCTTTTTGAGCGGTTTGTTGTCCACCTTGTGCTTTATCTTTGGCTTTTTCTTTAGCCTTCTCATATTGCTCTCTGGCTTCTTCGATATTTCCTTCAGCAAGACTTTCACCTGCTTGTTGGAGCATTTCGGCTATTTCTTCATCAGTCTGAGCGGCATCAGAGTTCGATAGGTCTTCAGCGTCTGCTTGAGCATCCTCAAGTTCTTCACTTTCTTCAAGTTCAGAACCTTCTAAACCGCCGGCTTCAAGTTCATCGAGCTTGGCAATCATTTCCTCGACATCTTCTTCGAGCTCTTTTAATTGTTCGCTGTTATTATTTTCCTCAGAGTTTTCATTTTCAGCAGTCTGATCTTGCTGATCTTCCTCAGAGTCCATTTTACCGGCCATTTCTTTGAGCTGCTCAATCATCTCTTGCTGATTTTTTACAGCTTCTTCGATCTTGCCATCTTCGATTTGCTCAGCGATTTCATCTGACTTCTCGGCTATCTCGCCTTTGTCTTCACCTTCAGGCTGGTTTTCTTCTTCAGGTTGAACTTCTTCTTCCTTGGCGAGTTCTTCTTCCTGTTTTTGCAGCTCTTCAAGTTCTTTCTCTACCTGTTCTGCCAGGTCAGAAATTTCTTTTTGTCTCTCGGCCAGTTCATCGAGCTGTTGTTGATCGACTTCTTTCCCTTCAGCCTGTTCCTGTTCAAGTTCCTGAGTGTCTTCATTTAGCTGCTCAGTCTGCTCTAGAAGGTCTTCAAGTTTGGCTTCAGTTCTTGCTTTGTCGGCTTTTTTACGGGCTTCTTCAAGGATGTCTTCAAATTCTTTAAGAGCAACTTTTTGACTTTCTGAAGCATTTTTCAGGTACACTTCTTTACGGCCGTTGGTGTCGAGTGCTAAGATCAGGTTTTTAATGGCATCTTGAAGAGCATTGTCACCGGCATTGGCAGCTTTGGATAAAACAAGATCCACAGAGCTGATCATGTCTTCGTTGATCACTCCGGAAAGCAGCATTTTGTTGCGAACCTGTTCAACATTATTTTTAACCTGTAGAGTACTGCGCTTGATACTGCGAGTCAGGGAAGCTTGACGACGAAGTTCCTGAATGGATTTATCTTCTTCTGTCTGAGCAGCAATTAAGGCTTGGGAAATTAAACCTGTTGCGATAAGTGTCTGGGATAAGCGAGTCATTCAGTTTCTCCTAACTTTTCAGTCTTTCTAGTCGACGAATTCAATTTCAGTTTCAGGTCTTCCACAGGTAAAATGGCATCGACAAACTCTTCAGAGAGACGCAGACGCATCTCCGCTTCAGAGATTATCGGTATAATGATTTCTTCAGAGAGGGCAGTATTTTTTGCCGGCGAACTGTCTACAGCCTGGAAGCGGATTTTAAGAACCTGCTTTTCCTGGATGTCTCTGCCGCGGTTGCTCCAGATCTCTTCAAAATTAAACTCTTGTTTATTCAGATCGGTAAATTCTTTGTGCAGTTGGTAATCACTTATTCTGGTTTCTTCTTCAAATTCACCAGTACTTATATGGTAAAGAACACGGACACTGCTGATGCCGAAGTCGTCGCGTACTTTGGCTGCCAGGTTCATAGAACTCTTAGGCGACAGTTCGCTGATGCTGGATGGTTCAACGACACGGATTGTCGGAGCGCGATCTTCTTTCACACTGATGCGGAAATCAGGGATGTCTTTGCTAGCCAGTCCTTGAGTATCGAGCATATTTAAAGAGTAAGTGATGCTGCCACCAGGAGTAAACGTAGCCATCCACTTACCATCTTTAAAAGTGAATTGAGGTTGTTCGCCTTCTGATTTATTGACCAGAGTTACCTCTTTAAGATCCTTATTCGGCGTTAGAGCGATAGTCACTTGAGCACCTTTAACTGCCTGAGCATTACCGGACTGCTGAGTGTATGCATTGAGACCGGTATAAGTTGGTGGAACGACATTTATTTCAATTTTAGAAATAGCCGGGCGCTTGATAACTTTGAGCTCAATCTCTTCAGAGTCGTAATCATTTAAAGAGATATTTAAAGTGGCGTTTTCCAGAATGCCGTTGAAGTTAGCGCGGTAGTCACCTTCGTCATTGACTTTTTGCAGGTCAACATCCAGTTCATCAACTTGCGAAGTTAAAGTAACTGTTCCCAGAGCTGGTAGAACTCCGCTTGCCTTGAGATTTACAGCGAAGGCTTCTCCGGCAACCAAGTACTCTGGAACATCTATTTCGCTAACTTGAGTTGCTCTTGGGTAATCTACAGGAGCGACCAGGCGCTGAAGGTAAATACCAAAGGAACCGGGCATGCTGATAATCAGTATTAAACTGACAAGCGCCGTAATTCCGAGCTTTTTGTAAGTGTCTTTTTTCCAGCTTTGATCAACGACATTAGCGAAACTGACTTCTTTCACCATATTGAAAGTTTGCTTCATCATACCGCCGATCAGTTCGACTGACATGTTTGCTTTTGGCATTGAGTTATCGAACTGCAGAGTAGAGATAAGACGACTGCGGAATTCCGGGAAGTGGTCCTCAACGACAAGTGAAACTTCCTGAGGAGTCATTTCTTTTTTGTAGTCGGCCAGTGGACCTTTGACAAACTTATGGATGCAGAAGCCAGCGCCACCAAAGAAAATTAACAGGCGCAGAACATATGGAAAATGAGCCAGAACATCCAGAACGAAGAAAGTCATAACTCCAGCCATAAGGATCGTGATCAGTTTCAGAGCTTCTTTGGTCAGAGTCTGCAAGCGGATTTCAGTTGCGACCTTTTCGAGTTTCTGAATGATAGAACGGACTTGATTGTTATCTGTCATGGTAAGTTCTCCTGTTTTCTGAAGAGCCACTCGCTGGATGTCAGCAGGCAGATAAGAATGAGGAAAAGCCAGCCATCCCAAAGACTGCGTTCAAAAACAGTACGTTTGAGTTTTTGCTTTTCATTCATCATCGATGGTAGCTCGGCGATGGCCGCCAGTGGGACAAACTGTCCGCCGGAAAGTTGGGCCATCTGTGATAGTTGGACTTTATCCATAGAAGTTTTTTCAAATTCCAGATTGGACTTGAAGACATTTATGCGGTGTTTGGCAGTATTGGTGTGACCTTCAACTTGCAGATCCCAGAGGCCTTCCGGTAAAACGATACTGCCGTTATAGGCTCCGGATTCAGCTGATGGTGGAATCTTAAATTCTTTCTCATCGCCAGTCTCGGTATTGACGGCAGTTATTGAAATACTGTCTGCATCGGCATTCAGCGCATCGTTTGCTAGACGGCAAGTGATATCGATTTTTTCTGCAGCCGGAAAATCACGGCCAACAGTTTCGATTTTTACATCGTGCATAGTTCCCAGAAGGTGCGGTAATCCAAGAGCCTGAATTGTCTGACCCCAGAAACGGTCGGTATACTTTGAACCAATTCTGTAGCGCCAGCGCCAGATAGAGTTAAAACCGAGGAAAAGAACCTGACCACGGCCAAAACGATGGTAGGCCATAAGTGGGATCTTACCGTATTCATTTTTAGCAGATGAGTGCTGAACCAGAGCAGTCGCACTTGGCTTCAATTTGCGGATGCCTTTGTAATACCAGTATTGGCCGGGAAGAGTTTCCCAAACATCGGCATTTTTCTCTGGGTGAGGATCTAGACGAGTGATAATACTCTGCAAGCCGGCTTCAGTAAGCTGTAGTTTGAATGAGCGGCTGTTGGCCGTGAAGTCGTAATCTTCGCTTTCGGTATATTTACGGATGGTTACCGGCAGAATTTCTTCTAAAGGCGTGCCAGCGAAAGAAGATGGCGTTCCGGATGGAGAACTGATCATGACGATTGAACCGCCTTGTTCAACCACGTAGTTTTGCAGGAGTTTCATCTTATCTGTGCTAAAGCTGCTGCGGTCGATATTATTGAGAATGATACAGTCAATTTCTTTCAGTCTTTCGTAAGGGAAAGAACTGAGGTACTGTGGGTCGGAACTGCTGCGGCTGAAGTCACCACTCTTGATAAATACTTCAGTTTTGAAACGCTTGTCACCATCCAGCATTCCTTTGAGGTAGCGGTATTCCCAGCTTGGATTACCGACTGCCAATAAGATGCGGATTTCACTGTCGATAACACTCACTTGCTTACTCATGGTGTTGTTACCGGTGAAGAATTCGTCTTCGTGTTTTTCCAGAGTAACGCGGAACTCAAAGTCACCTTTAACTTCAGGCGTAACAACAAAGACTTCTTTGAAAACGCCATTTCGGCAAAGAATGTTTTTGCGAATCAGAGTGCGGTCACCGAGTTTCAATTCGACTTCCTGATCGGAATCCTGGATGCCGTTGGCTTCAAAGGTAACTTCTATGGCAGTTTCATCGCCTTGGAATAATAGCTCCTGGACATCGACTTTAAGGATTTTCAGGTCGGCATTATCCGGCATACCAATACCCACCGGGAAGACGCGGATGTTTTTACGGCTGAGTTCTTCAGCAACTTCCAGTGGAGATTCACCTTTATTGTGAATACCATCTGTAAAAATGATCAAGTCAGCCAGCGGTAGACCTTTAAGAGATTGTTCGATGTAACGAACAGCCGGACCCAGGCCAGTGGCTTTGCCTTCGGCACTTGGTAAGGTGATTAACTCTTCATCTTCAACTTGCAGTTGGCGGGTCTTTTGATCAAAGGTATAGAGGCGCACAGCGTATTTTTCCTGAAGGTCGGAAATAAGGCTGAGATCTTGATTGTTGATGATACTTGAAACGACTTCCAGACGAGACGCTTTAGAGGCTTCATCTGAGCTCATGCCAGAGGCTTCAGCGATGTCGCGCAAATAAGTGTCGGACGGTCTTTTCTCAGTAATCGTCATACTCTGAGATATGTCGATCAAGATTGGTAAGACGGTACGACTGGCTTGTTGCGTGTCCATTTTTATGCGTGGTTGTAAAAGCAGTAAAAACAGTAAGAAGCAAGTACCGAAACGCAGGGCAGCTAAACCAATGCGACGCTTGAAAGTCGTGTTTGGTGTTTCCTTTTTATAGAGGAACCAGGAGTAAGCTCCAAGGCCAGCGGCTACCATGAAAACAGCCCACAGAGGGAAACCGGAATTCATGACTATTTCATAATCGTTTACAGAGACTGTGTCTTCTGAACCAAAGAATGTTGAGACTAATGAGTTCATACGGCCCCCTTTCTGGAAATAGTGTAAGCCAGGATGTTTTCACCGAGCCAGCAAAGGGCTGCTAGAAGAAGTAGAAGCTTGCTGATTTCTGAAGCTCCTCCGGCAGATTTAACGGTACTGACGCCAGCGGTGTCGGTTACTTGCACACCAAGATCGGCAAACTTTTGTTCGAGCTCGTCGTTACTCATACTGGCGATATCGCTTTCAGATGAGTTGACATTCACACTGATTAAACGCGATTTCTGAGTACCGCTTTCGCGCAGTTGGTAGATACCGGCTTCATTCAGGTTCTGAATATTTAAATGTGGTTTGTCGCCACTGGTATCGACATCAACAATCTGCTTGTTACCGGAAGGCGAGATCATTTCAAATTCTGCACGGGCTTTGTCGGACGGCAGCTCTTCAAAGATTTCGCTACCGACTTGCAGAGCGCGTTGACCGACTTTCTGCTCCATTAACCAACCGGAAATCTTGCGGCAAAATGGCAGGTAGACCGGTAGAAGAGCCATGTTATTCCATTCCATTCCGGAAGTCGTTCCCAGAACTATGGCGCGGCCTTTTTTGTAGTTGAAGGATGCCATGATACTGCGATCATCGCCTTCAGTACTAAGCTTCATAAGAGAGAAGGCACGGTCAGATTTTTGAGATAGAAAACCATAGGTCTTTTTAAGTTTAAAGCCTTGAACTTCTTTTGGTTTTTCAGAGAAACTCCAAATGTCGTGGCTGACGTTGTCGGCTTCAACATTCAGGTAACGGCCTTTGACTTTTTCTTCAATGGCTGTGTCCATGAGTTGCCAGGATAAAATGCCGTTGCCTTCTTTGTAAAGATTGCTGTTGTAGTTTTCGATGTCGACTGAAGGGCCAAGGTTGACTAAAAGGCCGCCGCCATTGGCAACGTACTCTTCTACAAAGGAAGCTTCTGTTGTGGTGATGGCCTGGCCATCATCCATGATCACAAAGGCATAATTGCTGAGGTCTTCAGTTGAAAGAGCATCTGTTGTAGCCCAGGTAAATTTGTAGAGAGCTTTGTCTGATTGCGAGGCACCTGGGAATGGATTCAGAGCAAAATCCCAGTAAAGACTGCGCTTATCTTCCAGTTGATCCGGTAGATGATTTTGAACGACAAGGACCTGCAGTTTGTCGTGAACTTTGAAGTGAACATGTCCGGTATTATCACGCAGATTTTTATCGGCACTGATTTGAACTGTAGCGCTGTGGAATCCGGCTGCTTCAACTTCAGTTTTAAAAACCAGAGAAGTCGTTTGTCCGGCTGGGACACTGACGCTGATTGATTCCTTAATATCGCCATCCAGTAAGAACTGAATTTGGACATCGCCGGCATCTTCCTGACCATGGTTGCGAATTTTAGCTGCAAACCAGGCAGTTTCTTCAACTTTTACGGCATCCTGCAAACTGCGAATTTCTTCAACTGAGAGGTTATCTACTTCAGTATCGCCGGCATTAACAAAGATGACTTCAGCTTTTTCGCGCAGCTTTTTGACGATATCGATAACTTCCAGGGAAGGCTCTTCCCATTCAGCTTTTTGGAAATCAGAGATGAAATAGACGCTGGCACTGGCCGGTTTTTCTTTCTCAAGAATTTCAAGGCAGGCTTTTAAGCCATCGGGACCATTGCTGTGGTAGTCGCTGACATCCAGCTGACTGACAGTTTCATTCATCAGGTCGCCATCGGAAGAAAAGCTGCTGATTATTTTTTTAGCATTGGCGCGGTGTAGAACCAGAGCACTGCCGCCTTCACCTGACATCTTGCCAAGGATAGCATCGGCTGCTTCTGAAGCGCGATTGAAACGGTTTTGAGTGCCGCTGACGGTTGCCATAGAATAGGTGTCGTCAATGCTCAAAACGGTATTTGTATCGCCTATGCCAAGAGCACTTTTGATCACTGGTCTGGCCAGAGCGAGGACGAGGAAAAGGATGACACCGACTCTGAGCAAAAGAAGAAGAAGGTCTTCCATCTGGAAGCGCTTTTTCTGCTCTTCGACGATATCCATGAGGAAGTCCATCGCGGCCCATTCCACTTCAATCACCTTGTTCTTGCGAATCAGGTGAATGATGACCGGAATAGAGGCGAGAGCAAGGCCCCATAGTAATCCTGTATTTAAAAAGGTCATAAAGTTTACCTGTTGATGTGAGTCATTCTTGAGCTGAGGTAAGACATGAGCAGTTCGGCGACGGATTTACCGGTATTTGCCGGGACGTACTCGGTTCTGTTCTTTTCACAAACTTCGAGAATTTTCTGACTGTGTTCTTTAAATTTTTGTAAATAAGCTTTGCGCACACGCTGGGCATCCATTTTCAGGTCACCCTGTTGCTCCATGCCTTTGAAGCGGACGGTACCGTGCAGATCGAAATCGACTTCCTGCGGATCCATGATGTGAAATAGAACGACTTCGTGATGATCGTAACGCAGGCGCGATAGGCCATCGTTAAGTTCATCCGGGCGCAGCAGGCAATCGGTAATGATGATCACCAACTGACGACGTCCAAGGCGTTGAGCGAAATCCATCAGGCTATTGCCCATTGCGGTCTTCTTGGCCGGTTCCATTTTTTCCAGAATGCCGTTCATTTTGTAGACCATCTGCATGGAGTTACTCGGTGGCAGGTACTCAACGATTTTGTCATTGAAGATGCCGATTCCCATACTGTCGCGGGCATTGGTGATGAGGTAAGTCAAAGTTACCGCCAGGTAGGAGGCATAATCGAGCTTACTGACATCGCCGGATTTAAAACGCATGGACTCAGAAGCGTCGAGAAAGATCTGCGAGATGAGATTTGTCTCGGCTTCATACTGTTTAATGAAGTACTTGTCGCGCTTATAGTAAACGTTCCAGTCGATATGCTTCGGGTCGTCACCAGGCATATACTCGCGATGTCCGGCAAACTCAACCGAGAAGCCGTGGAAAGGCGATTTGTGCGCCCCCGCGATGTTGCCTTCGACGATACCTTTGGGGTCGATGGTGTAGGCACCGACCTTTGAGATAGTCGCTGGGTTTAAATATTTTGTCAGCTTCTTCATGAGATTAGCTGTTTTGAGGGATTGTTTCCAGTAAGTGCTCGATGATGTTTACAGAGGATATGCCTTCTGCCATGGCCGCAAAGTTTGGTGCGATACGGTGGCGAAGTACTGGAATAGCAACTGCAGCGACATCTTCAGTGGAAACGTGGTAGTTACCATTTAGAATGGCGCGTGATTTAGCTGCACTGATAAGCGACAATGAGGCACGAGGACCGGCACCGAAGCTCATCCATTTTCTGACAAAGTCAGTGGCTTCAGGTTTTTCGTGACGGGTTGCTCTGACAAGGTTGATAGCGTAGCGCAGAACGTGATCTGCAACAGGGGCTTTTTTGATGAGTTTTTGGTAACGCAGGATGTCTTCACCACTGACAGCAGATTCGATATCTTCAAAGGCACCGGAAGTAACCATACGGACGATGTCCATTTCTTCCTGATCTTCAGGGTAGTCAACAAAAAGGTTGAACAGGAAACGGTCCTGCTGTGCTTCAGGAAGTGGGTAAGTACCTTCCTGATCGATCGGGTTTTGAGTTGCAATAACAAAAAATGGTTTAGAAAGAGGGTAAACTTTACCACCGACAGACACTTGTTTCTCCTGCATGGCTTCAAGAAGTGCTGCCTGAGTTTTAGGAGGTGTACGGTTGATCTCGTCCGCTAGGATGATGTTTGAGAAAATTGGACCGGCCATGAATTTGAACATACGTTCTTTGGTTACCGGGTCGTCCTGAATAACTTCAGTACCGACGATGTCAGAAGGCATAAGGTCGGGTGTAAACTGTATACGTTTGAAATCAAGGTCCAGAGCTTCACAGAGAGAAGTTACAAGTAGAGTTTTAGCCAGTCCCGGTACACCAACGAGAAGAACGTGGCCACCGGCAAAAATTGAAATTAACAGGTTGTCGACTACTTCGTGCTGACCGACGATTTTTTTATGAATTTCATGGCGCATTTTATCATAAGCAACTCCGATTTCCTGCACTAATTCCATATCTGAACTCATTGTATCCTCTCCCATCGAGTGTTGTGGAACACGATTCATAAAATTTACTCCGCTATCAGTTTTTTAATTTCTTACACCACACATTTGAGCGTATTTCACGCTGCTTTGGCAGCTGCTCAGGCGTTTTCTTGGCAATGTTATAACAAGCGCATTTGTAAATATTATGAAAAAATAAAAAACTTTCTAAATAATATAATTTTTCTGCTGAGTGAAAGCATTTTTTTCTTAAAAAAAGTTGTAAGAATGATGCGCCTTAACTTGCTTTTGGTTTGTTATACGCGGTAATTAGAAGAGGGATTAACAACTTAAGTGAAATTTTTTGTTATAGTTAGTTGAAAAGGGGAATGATATTTTACCACAGAGTGCACTGAGTTCAGAGAGGGGATGGTTAGTAAGATTGATGTGATTTTTGACTAGTTAAAAACTCTGTGCCCTCAGAGTTCTTAGTGGTTTAAATAATCTTAAAAATGGGGCTGTAATATTTACCACAGAGTGCACGGAAGGGCGATTGTTTAGTTGATTTACTGTGTTATTATTTTGAAAGGCACATAAAAGGGAAAACTTATGCAAGATTTGACAGGGCAGGTCATTGGTTGTGCTATCGAGGTGCACAGGCATCTAGGGCCAGGATTATTAGAGAATACTTACCAACAATGTTTAGCACATGAATTAAATTCAGCTGGAATTAGCTTTAAAATTGAGAGCCCAGCACCAGTTAATTATAAAGGGATCAATTTAGACTGCGGATATAGGTTAGATCTTCTTGTCGAAGACAAATTGATTCTCGAGCTAAAAAGTGTCACAAAAATACTTCCAATACACGAAGCGCAGGTTTTGACTTATATGAAATTAGCGAAGAAAGAGATTGGTCTTTTGATCAATTTTAATTCAATGATTCTGAAGAATGGTATTAAAAGATTCGTTTTATAATTTTGGCACTACTGGGAACTGTGTGGGATTCAGTCTTAGTGATTCTAATCAAAACCTAAAAATAAAATACTATTACGATAGGAGTTGGGAAGTTATAAATAACATAAAATAAGAAGCTTATATTTGATTGGGAGTTATCATCCCCCTCCGTGATCTTTGTGATCTCCGTGGTTCAATCACTTTATACACCACAGAGGTCGCTGAGAGCACTGAGAGGTGAGGGTAATATTCTTATATCAAAAATGATCCCACACAAAATCCTGATGATCCATAATTTTAATCTTGGGGTTTAAACTTTTTCCCGTAAAGCCTTACCTCCGTGCCCTCTGAGTTCTCAGTGGTTGATCACATATATTTTTACCATAGAGGGCGCTGAGTCCACGGAGAGGGGAATTTGAAAAGTAGGGTATGTGTTTGTCGATGTGATTTTTTTAGATGACGAAAGTTATTTCTATTTGGGTCAATTAAATATAAACCTTAGTATCCTCTGAGCTCTGTTTGGTTCAAATAATTATGTGAAATGTGGATGGGTATTTTACCATAGAGAACACTGAGCTCACGGAGGCGGGGAATGGATAAGGAATGTTGTAAGAGTGTCAAATGTTGAGATCAAAAAATATTAAATTGGGAAGAGAAAATAAAACTCTTTTCTCAGTATTCTCTGAGCTCTCCGTGGTTTAAATAATCATGTAAAATGGGGAAGGTATTTTTTACCAGAGGATATAGAGGTCATGGAGATGGGCGGAAATATATTTGGTAACTGTAAGTTTATGGAGCCTTTTTGTAGATATTTAATCCGCAATATTATAAATATTTTTTGCTGTAAAGCTGCCCATGGTTTTACCTCTGGCATGGCCATCGGGAAATGCCAGGTTGGCATTTTTTTCACCAAGGTGCCTGAAGCGAATGCGGATGCTGTCATCTGTGTAAGTGTAATCGTATTGTATGTAGGGCGGCATTTGCTGATCTGGGTCGGTATAGACATTACTTAAGTAAGCCCAGGATGCCGGGCTGCGATTAAAGGGGTAACACTCGCCAAATTCTTTATTCCAAATAGAAAGGTCGGCGATCATATATGTTTCAGAGGGCCGATAAACGGCCCCGACTTTTAAGCGAAATCCCTGGTTTAGGTGTGGAGTTGCCGGAGTGGGATGGTGTTTAAAGATTTCAGTATTGGCGCCGTACTGTAGGGGATTAATAGTCTCGTCGGAGTAATTGACAGTAGGGCAACTAAAGGCAGCAGATTTTTGGTTGTCTTCGCTATCCATATAAAGACCTATTGAACCCCACCAATAGGGCGGGTTAGTGCCATCACCATTATAGCTAGCAGGCAGGTCATCATCATTTTCACCAGTATAGACCATAGTGGCAACACCCTGCTGCTTGAGATTGTTTAAGCAATAGGCATTTTTACCTGCTTCGCGTGCTTTATTAAGTGAAGGAATGAGCATACTTGTCAGTATGCCGATGATGGAAATGACGACAAGTAGTTCAACAAGTGTAAAATAATTACTTTGCTTCTTAACGGACATATTCTTCCTCCCAGAAGTTAATTTAATCTAAAGATTTCTGCTTTGCACATATTTATCCTAAGTTTTTGCCAAAAAGTTGTATAGCGATGGATTAAGTTGGCTTTGTACCTTTTAGTCAAAGCGGTTAAACATGTTGTAGGCATTCATCGAACTCATGCGTTTTGAGGTGGCATGTCCATCTGGAAAAGCAAAGTTTGCAGTCTTATCGCCATTATGTCTGAAGCGTATTTTAATACTGTCGTCGGAATAAGTATTATCGAATTCCTGATAAGCAGGAAGGCTTTGACTTGGATCTGTAGTGTACCTCCACCACTCAATGGTCCATGAAAAAGGAAAGCGGTTAAAAGGGTAGGCGCTGCCATTATCAGGATTCCATACTGCTAAGTCGGCTACAGTATAGGTTTGGTCCGGCCAGAGAACCTGAGCGATGTTTAGCCTGAAGCCTTGATTTTCCCATGGAGTTGCCGGTGAGGGGTGATGCCTGAAAAGCTCGGTGTTGGATCCATAGTTAAGTGGGTTTTGAGTTTCTCCAGAGTAGGAAACTGTTGGACAGCTGTAGAGAGATGCCGACCATTCGTTGTCGTGACTGATGTACTCTTTGAGAGCTCCATACCAGTATGGTGGTGTCATGCCATCGCCATTAAATGAAGCTGGAAGATTACCATTATTAGCGGCAGCATAAGAATAAGTGGCAATGCCGATTTGACCAAAATTTGCCAAGCAAACAGCATTTTTAGTGGCTTCCCGGGCTTTTTTCATTGAGGGTAGCAGTAAGGTTAACAGTATGGAAAAGATAGCGATGACTGCCAATAACTCTATGATGGTAAAATATTGTATTCTATATTCTTGGTAATTATGATTGTTTTTATTCATGCTTTATAAATTTCCTCTACAGGTACAAATGACGTTCGCTTAAAAAGCGAAGCATTTTAGAATGTTATATTTAAATAACAAGAGGCTCTCAAAATATTATGGATCAGTATAAAAAAGTACATTTAAGCATGAAAATTGTAAAAAACAGAAATATTTTTTAGAGAAGAATAATATTCGAGAATGTCTTGGTTATTTAATTTTCGAACACCGTTTGAAGTAAGCTAGATTAGTTCCGAATGACGGTGGTGTGTTTTTGAGAATGAATGTGAGGAAATGTAATGGTTCGATTATTGTCAATTGTATTATGTTTTATTTGGGGGCTTCAAGATGTCGCTGCTAAGGAGCTTGATCAAAAAAAAGTAATCCTTAAGAAAAATGATACCGGATTTTATAGAGTTTTTATAAATGACAAGGAAACGCCTATTCGCGGAGCGGGTGGAGTCGTTCAGCCAGGTATGTTGGAACAGTTTAAAGCGGTTGGTGGAAACTTTACCAGAACATGGGGCATAGAAACTTTAGAAGAGAAAGTTTCTGGTGGAAAGAAATATATTGACAAAGCCCATGAATTGGGAATTAATGTCATGGCTGGAATTTGGCTGGGTCACGAGAGGCATGGCTTTAATTATTCGAATCAGCAACAGCTTGAAACTCAGCGCAAAGCAGTTCGCGAAGCAGTTCGCAAGTGGAAGGCGCATCCAGGCATTGTTATTTGGGGACTTGGCAATGAAATGGAAGACCCGCAGTCAAAGTCTGGAAATATTGTGGTATGGAAAGAGTTAGAAGTTCTAGCAAAAATCATTAAAGAAGAAGACCCCAATCGACCCATAATGACAGTGATTGCTGGCTCCAGTCCGGGTAAAGTAAAGAATCTCATAAAGTATTGTCCAACCATAGATGCTCTGGGCGTGAATGCTTATGGCTCAGCAGGAGGTGCAGGTGCTTCACTGGTAAGTTCAGGTTGGTCAAAACCTTTCGCGATTACAGAATTTGGTGTTAAAGGGTTTTGGGAAGTGCCAACTACAAGTTGGGGCGCGCCTTATGAGCCAAACAGTACTGAAAAAGCGCGCTCTTACTACGCGACCCATAAGTTAGTGACCAGCACTAATAAAGGCAGCGAACTTTGTATGGGAACTTTTGCCTTTCTTTGGGGCTGGAAACAGGAGAAAACTTCTACCTGGTTTGGTATGTACCTGCCAACTATGGAAAAGCTGCCTCAAGTCGATGCTATGGTGAAAGCCTGGACGGGAAAGTGGCCTAAAAACCGTTGTCCAAAAATAAGTAGCATAGATGCACCTTTTTTAAGTAAAAAAGTTTCGAAGAATGAGACTTTAACAGCAGAAGTTGTAGCGATAGACCCAGATGGGGATCCTCTTAAATATGAATGGACAGTTGTTGAGGAAAGTAAGGCTCATAGTGTAGGTGGGGACAAGGAGTACGTCCCTCAATCTTACCCCGACTTAACTGTAAAGAATAGACTCAATAAGGGAGTGATTAAAGCTCCTTCCAAGTCAGGTGCGTATCGCCTGTTTTTAACGATTCGCGATGGTTGTCAAAATGCTGCGACTGCAAATATCCCGTTCTTCGTAAAATAATCTCAAACGTAAGTGTGTTAAAAAAGGAATAATAAAATGAAAAAAATCATCCAAATTCTAAGTGTAGTTGCAATGTTCATCTCAACGGGCGTTTTCGCTCAGGATTTTGGCGACAATAAGTCTGTAACTCTTACTTCTAAGGCCTGGAATGCGCTCAACACTGATGCAGGTCTTGCGATAGTTTATGCAGATAAGTGTACAGAGCTTTACATGGCCAAAGCCAAAGAAATGCAGAAGTCTTTAGGCGAGTTTGCAGGAGAAGATACGGCTTCATCTTACTGGGCCTTAAATGATGTTGGAACTTGCTTATTTATTAAAGGCCAAGCTTTAATTAAGCAGGGAAGAACGAATGAGGCTTTGGAGGCTTTCAAGCTATTAACATCGACCCTTTCTTATGCTCAGTGCTGGGACTCAAATGGATGGTTTTGGAGACCTGCAGATGCAGCTAAAGAAAAGATTATTGAAATGGAATTTGATGCTGAGTAAGCAGTAGATAAAGTTTTTTGTTATCCCCGTTGGTTTGCCAGCGGGGATTATTTTGTTTTTTAAATCAGCTCCTGTAAGCGTGGTATGCTCCATAGACTATGCCGTTTATTTTAAAGTTCTGCGGAAATGTTTATTGCCGGAGTAAGTGGTATGGTCCGAAATTAGTCTTAAGAGGAGTATTATGCGGAGACAGCGAGGCGGGGAGAGATGAAGATATTTAAGGGAGCTGTCAGTCATTGTTAAGTAGACTTTACCGAGCTGGTGCTCGTTGCTCCTTAAATAAAAAAGTGGCTCAATTTCCAAAACGAAGCCAGACTTAGATTTGAATATAAAAAAGCAGCTTATAGCCCGTCTATAAGCTGCTTTGATTTTGTGAAGATAACTATAATTGAAGGTTTATTTCACAAGGTGTAGGTGATCCAAGTGGAATGTATGGCCTCTTTTGACTCCGCCGCCCCAGGCAATCTGGAATGGTTTAGAAACCTTTTTAGTATTGATTCCGGTCTTTTCTAGAGCAGCCATATCTATTGTACACCAGTGCCATTGACCATCGGCTTTGAAGCCCAGATCTTTAAGTTGGATTTTAGAGTAGACGCCTTTGTCATCTTCCAGGATAAGAGCAAAGCTATCCCAATTTGCAGCATGTTTTGAGCTAATGGCAAAGCGCATTTGCTTGAACTCACTGAAGTCAAGAGTTTTTTTGCCATTCATAGCCATAACCCAGCGGCTCCAGCCATTTTTTAAAGTGAATTTATAAGAGAGCTTACCTTCAGTTTTGTGCTTAGTATCGGCTACCAGATTTGCAGCTCTGCCGCCATTGGCTTCCCAGGCATAACCTGTGGTGTCACAGTCTTCACCCCAACCGAGCTTTTTATTGACAAAGTTTCCAGCTTCACTGAGGTTATGGATACCGGCAATTTCTTTGCCTTGGTAGTTATTGTTCCCGGCTTGCGGCTGATACGCAGCTGCAAGTTTTGGCTTAATTTCGACGTAGACCGGTTCAATAGGGGCTACTTTGTGTTGATAGATTCTGACGTAATCGATTTCGTACTTTGTAGGGAAAGTAGTTTTGTCTAGCGGGCCGGCATTTGAACCAAGAGCAAGATTCAGTAACAGATATTGTGGCTGGCGGAAAGGGTTTTTAGGACCGCGATTTGTTGGGTTGATAGTGCGGTTCAGGTCAGTGCTGTTGATGAGTTCGTCATCGAGATAAAGTTTGATTGAATGTGGATCCCAGTCCATGCGCCAAACGTGAAATTTTTTGTCGAAGTCAGGGTCATTGAAAGAAGCGAGTGGTCTTTTTACAGAATCCCAGTTTCCGTTCCAGCGCTTTTTAGTTCCCCAGACAGTATTTGCCAAAATCTTGCCTTTGTAAAATTCAAGGATGTCAACTTCACCATTACTTGGCCATTCACCTTCATTGCCGAGTGTCCAAATTGCCGGCCAAAGTCCGTCTTCACATTTGATTTTGGCTTTAATTTCGAAACGACCGTATTTCCAGCTTCTTTTAGAGATCACAGAAGCTGAAGTGTATTCAATAAATTTGCGTTTTTGACGCCAATCACCGCCGGGCTTGTGAGTTGGGTTTGGACGTTTTTCCTTGCGGCCAACGATGACCAATTTGCCGTCTTTACAGAAAGCGTTATCAGCTTGGTACCACTGCATTTCTTCATTGCGAGAAAAGCCCTCTTCGAACTTCCAGTCATCAGAATTCAATTTACCATCAACATTAAACTCTTCATTCCAGACAAGTTTATACCCCTCATACTGCTTGATTTCTTCAGCTGTTACCAGAGACATCATGATCAATAAAAATGTGCAGATCAGTTTCATTCTTTCCTCATACTTTTAAGCTTTTTTGATTCCTGAATCTTTTGGGTCTGTTGTAAACCGCCAAGATTTCATCTTCTGTATTTGGATTACGCACCTTTCAGTCAAACGATTAACAGTTTAGGCGAAAAAAAATTAAGACCTTAAATCATTAATTTATCAGATAGTGAATTTGAATGCCAATTTTTTTTGCTTTAGCTGGTGGCGAAGATTATATTTTTACAGGGGAAAAATGTACTTGTAAATCAAAGATTGAGACACTTGGAGAAAACATTTACACTACTTGAGCTTTTCGTTGTTATGGCAATGCTGTCAATACTGGTGAGTATACTTTTGCCCAGTATAGATAGTGCCCGTGAGAAAGGTACAAGTGCAGTCTGTTCATCGAACCTCAGTCAGATTGGCAAGCTGGCACAACTCCATGGTAAAGATAACTCAGAAAAAATTCCTGCTTATTCTTTTCATTATAAGGATGATCAATTGCAAGGTAATGAAACAGAAGCTGACTTGTTTACCGGAGATGCAAGGTATGATGCTCATAACAGGAGTTCGTTCTGGGCTAGAGATAATATTGGCCAATACTTATTTCCCAATGGCACGTCAGACTACTCGGCCCATGCAATTTATTCTTGTCCCTCCAGCACTATTACACATAATACGAGTAACGGTGAAAAAATAGAGTACCCTTTGAGCTATTGGGTAAACACGCATGTGGATGAAAATTGGGAATCTCCCTGGGCGAATAATTGGGGCATAACAGATACCAGAGATGTTTACTGGACCTTATATTCACAGATAAAGCAACCTTCTACTTTGATGAGTGTTTATGATTGTGCACAAGGTTGGAATGGTAAGGTTCAAGCATCCGGAGCCGGAGGTTTTATAAGTCACGGACCGGATATATGGGATCAGCCCTGGCCAGGGCCATGGGCATGGTCATCACCTGAGATGCTAATTGGTAGAAAGCTAAGGCCAGAACAGGCAGGGGTTGAATATTGGCGCGGTGCTGTTGACTTTAGACATAAAGAGGAAGTACTGAACTCTGTGTTCTTTGATGGTAGTGTCCGCAAATTGTACAATGGCAGGATCCAAAATAAAAATGCGATTAATCAGTAGTTCGGAAACTAATTTTTATAGATAATTTTGTTATAATACTAATGAAAAAATAAAGAAAGATTAAATGGCGAATGAAAAATATATAACCCGGCAAACTTTATTGATGCGGGCTCAGGATCCTCAGGATAACAATGCCTGGGAAGAATTTGTAGCTTTTTATAAACCATTTATCTGTCAAATTCTGCATAAGATGAACATTAATTTTAATGATTTTGATGACCTGGTGCAGGATGTCTTATTGAAGCTTTGGAAGGGCTTGCCTAAGTACGATACCAAGAAAGCAAAGTTTAGAACCTGGCTAAGTCATGTCACTCGAAACACTGTGATCAGCTTTTTCCGCTCCAGAAGTTGTCGGCCTGATTTGGTTAAGATGGAGTCGGATGAGGTCGAAGAGACCGCCTACATGAGTTCTTTTTCGGAGTCCGATTTAGAGAAAATTTTTGAAGATGAGTGGCGCTCCTATCTTTGCTCTTTAGCTCTTGAGAAGATCGAAAAGCTCTTTACCGGAAATGCCGTTGCTGCATTTAAACTGAGTCAGAAAGGAAAAAGCCCGGCTGAAATTGCTGAGGAATTGAATTTAAGTAAAGATTCAGTACCGGTTTTGACATCGCGCGTGCGTTCAAAATTTACCGCAGAACTTAAGAGTCTGGTAATAAATCTTGAGTTCTGACATGGACGAAAGGAAGACGACTGAAGATAAATACCTGTTTAATGATATATTTGATGAAGTCATAGAGAATATCGAAAATGAAGATAAGTCTCCAGATCGTCCTTTGTGTGATTCTCTGGCTAATTTAAATCAGCACTACAAAGATTTTCAGCCACTGGCCAAGGGTGGCATGAAGCGCATTTTTAAGGTTTTTGATTGTAAGCTTAATCGTTATGTGGCTTATGCCTGCCTGCATCCGAACAGTCCTAAAGAACTGCATGATCCTTTTATTCGTGAAGCCCGTTTAACAGCCTTGTTAGAACATCCGAATATCATCAGTGTGCATGATATAGGTATGCGAGAGGACGATACGCCCTTTTTTACAATGGAACTGAAAGTCGGTAAGAATCTTGGGGAAATTATTCGCGAGCAAGAGGAGGGCGCCAAATCGGGGACTGAATTTTTTGATGGACTTTTAGAAAGTTTTGTCAAAGTTTGTGATGCTATATCTTTTGCTCATTCAAAAAATGTTCTGCATCTCGATCTAAAACCGGAGAATGTTCAGATCGGTAGTTTTGGTGAGGTTATAGTCTGTGACTGGGGACTCGGTAAAATCATCGGAGATAAGGATATTGAATACGATCAACTGTTGTTTAACCCGGATTTACTGAATAACGTTACCCGGGCGGATAAAATTGTTGGTACTCCCGGGTATATGGCTCCAGAGCAAATTGAGTTCACTGGTAATAAAAATAAGCAGACAGATATTTATTCACTGGGGGCGGTACTTTATACAGTTCTGACTGGCAGGAGTGCTTTCAGTGGAGATGTCGAAAGTATTTTAAAGGACACTATTTCAGGTCAATTGACTGATCCGGCTAAATTGGAACTTGAGTGGCAGGTTCCGGCCAGTCTGAGTGCTGTTGTTTTGAAAGCGATGTCTCTGGATTCAGAAGACCGCTACCAGTCTGTAGCTGAGCTAAAAAAGGAAGTGCAGAATTACCTGAGTGGCCGTACTACAGTTGCTGAACAAGCTGGGCTTTGGAAAGAGTTTAAGCTTTTTTATAAGCGCAATTTATTGACCTGTAACATTGTTTTAAGCAGCTTAATTCTTATCGCCTTCATAGGTTCAGTATTTTTGTTTAAACTGCAACAAAAAAATGTTCGCTTGGCAGCTGAAAAAGAACGTGCTGAGGAAAATTTGAAACAGGCAGAACTGGAGCGGCGTCGAGTTAAAGAGGGGCTCGACCGTATGTATACAGAAAAGGATTTAGCCACAGCGCTTTTGGGGGACGAATTTGAAAGAATCAGAGAGAGTTTTGAATTAGTCGATTCACGTGTTTTTAAGGATCCGGTGAATTCTTTAATTGACGCTGAAAGGAGATTAAAAGCGGTAACTCCTGAGAATCGGGCTTACCGTTGGGCACAAAAACAGTTGTTCTATATTTACTTAATTCAACAAAAATTTCATGACTTTGAGATTAATTTTTTCACCGAGAAAGAAAGAAAAATTGTTGCGAAAATGATAGCTGAGATGGTGGTAGCAAAAAAACGGGATGAACTCGCGCCAATTCACCTTTATAAAGATTTCTTTAAAGTTTGTTGTGACATACCTTACTTTAGTGGCAGTGCGTTAAAGATGTTGAAGTACGACGGTAAAAAAAGGCAGTCAGAGCAGGATCACTCTGTGTTGGTGGAGATAATTTTGCGCTCAGTGAATAAAGACTGGGCTGGGAGTTTTTTATACCAGAATTCTTCCAATTACCTGAAGTTATCAGGTAAGGGGCTTCATAGACTTTCTCTGGAACCAAAAGAGTTGTTTATGCGGGGTGGTCATTTAAACGAAAGTGTATGCTTAATTGATAGTTTGCCGATTAAAAAACTGGACATCAGTCAAACAAATGTCTCTCACTTATGGGTTGTATCTCGATTAGCCGACCTCGAAGAATTAGTCATGAAAGATGTTCAATTTCGCGATTTAGAACCACTTAAATATATGAAGAACCTTAAAAAGTTAACAGTTACTAAAGGCTTCTTCACGGCTAAGGAGCTCTCGCAAATTCCCTCACAAATTGTAATCGAAGAAGTAGATTAATCGTAGCTTCAAATCCTTAAAATAACAAAATAATTTACATATATGATTTTTATGTGTTAAGGTCTTATGAAACCCCGCGTAAAACAATGATGTGTGATCACCTTTTTATATGGTGTGGTAAATAAATCAGCTTCTGACGTCATCATACCTGGTGCAGGTCTGTTAATGTTTTAGAAGAATTCTAAGGATTAGATAAAATGGAAAAACTAAAATTACCTTTCAAAGCGGTGGGGCTTTGT
>JAKVBD010000068.1 GCA_022446985.1 Lentisphaerales bacterium | reverse complement strand
AAGTACACTCATCAGGAGTCGAACCTGAAACCTTCTGGTTCGTAGCCAGATGCTCTATCCGATTGAGCTATGAGTGCAGGACGCGCATATATTAACTTAATCGTAGGGGAAATCAAAGTCAATATATAAGAATTATAACAGAAATTTAATAAAAATTAGATGTGGTATTATTCGCTGAGCATTTCGTCCCAGCGATTCATCTTGCGATGAGCGGACTTAACTTCTTCCAGCAGAGCGGAAAACTCAAATGGCTTCTTGAAGTAATCGTCAAAACCTTCGGCTCTACAATTTTTTAATTCAAAGAAATCCTGAAAGCCGGTCATGGCGATGATATAGCTGATTGGATTGGTCTCGCGAACTTTTTTACAGAGTTCAAGTCCTGTCATATCAGGCATTTTGAGGTCGGTGATAATTATTGGGTAACGCTTTTTGTTGAGTATCTGCAAGGCATCCTCTGCACTGGAGGCAGTTACAACGTCAAAGTCGCTGAGAGCTTCAAATTGATCTTTTAAAAGTGTAAGAAGTGATGTTTCATCGTCGACAATAAGCAGGCGTTTATCCATATCTGTTCCTTTCTGTTCCCTGGTAAGATTCCATTCTTACGAAATACACTACAGTTTCGACGGAACTAATACAAATATTATTAACTTAAGTTAGACCGTTAGTACTTCCTGTACGGTAACCGGCTAAGTCTAATGCCACGTGTTTGTAGCCGATCTTAAGTAAACTTTCTACAAGATAGGATCTGTTTTTGTTCTTAAATACAACAGGGAAATCGTCTTCACCAACTTCTATACGGCAGACTTCGCCATGGTGTCTGGCGCGGTATTGGGAAACTCCCAGTTCTTTGATGACTTCTTCGGCCATTTCGATTTGGGATAGTTTTTTGACTGTCACTTCTTCACCAACTGGCAGGCGACTGGCAAGGCAGGCGAATGAAGCTTTTGAGGCTGTAGGTAGTCCTGCAGCTTTACTCAGCTCACGAATTTCTCCTTTAGAAAGTTTAGCTTCCTGAAGTGGCGCTAATACGAGGTGTTCATCGGCAGCTTTGGCTCCAGGGCGGTGATCACCGAGATCGTCCATAATGGCGCCATAGGCCATTTTTAAAATGCCGTTTTGCATGCACCAGTTTGCCATTTCAGAAAAGAGTTCGTTTTTGCAGAAGTAGCAACGGTCACCTTCATTGGCCTGATAACTTTCGTTTAGGTGTTCTGTAGTCTTAATGACTTCCAGATTCCAGTGGCGTTCCTCGGCTATCTCTATAGCAGCTTTGAGCTCTGAACGAGGGATGGAAGGAGAGTCGGCAATTATGATTCTTGCATTTTTCCCAAGAGTATTATGAGCAACGTGAGCCAGGTAGGTTGAATCAACTCCACCAGAATAAGCGATGGCAATGGATTGTTGATATTTGATGAACTGGACTAACTGCTGCTCTTTTTCGCTCAGCAGGTCGGTTATCATACGAGTTCACCCATGACAAAGTCGGCAGCAGTTTCGTTAAGCTTAACTTTTCTGATCTGGTTTTGCAGGTTTTCTTCACTAGGTACTGAAACGCGGATGTAATTATCTGTATATCCGGTCCAGTGGCCTTCATCACCGGTTTCGAAAAGAACTTCAACTTCACGGCCTAAGAATTTCTCGTAGTACTCAAGTTTCTTACGCTCACTGATACTGCGCAGGACAGCACTGCGACGTTTGATAGTTTGTGAATCTACTTTCTCGCCCATTTTGACAGAGGCTGTTCCAGGTCTTTCAGAGTAACTGAAAACGTGGAAGTAGCAAACTGGACTGTTGATCAGAAATTGGCAGGTTGTTTCAAATTCATCATCGTCTTCACCGCACATACCAACCATGACATCTGTACCGATACAAAGGTCATCAACTTTTTCATTGGCCATGTTGATGAAATCAAGGTACTCTTGAGTGTTGTACTTACGCTTCATGATCTCGAGAACTTTGTCTGAACCACTTTGAAGTGGAATGTGCAGGTAAGGAACGAGCTTATGACTTTTGTCATTCATGCGTTTAAAAAGTTCTTCAGGAATCGTTGTCGGTTCAATTGAGCTGATACGGATTCTTTCGATACCTTCAATTTCATTAAGCTTATCGCAAACTTCCAGAACGGCAGCTCCAGAGTTGTCGTATGTACCGATATTGACACCAGTAAGTATGATTTCTTTGAAACCTTGCTCTGCCAGTTGGCGAGCTTCAGTTAAAAGGTTTTCCAGGTCACGACTTCTAGCACGGCCTCGAGCCATAGGGATAATACAGAAGGTGCACATGAAGTCGCAGCCATCTTGTATCTTAAGGTTAGCCCTGGTATGTGAGTCCGATTGACCGATGTAGTCGATGGTGAAGTCGTCACGAACAATGCGATCGCGGAGGATCAGAGGCTTGTCGTTTTTACCTTGCTTGATGTAGTTGACGATGTCCAGTTTATCCTGGTTGCCCATGATCACATCAACGCCTTCGATATCCGCTAAAACTTTATAACCCATTTGCGAGTAACAGCCGACTACTGCGACAAAAGCTTCTGGGTTACGTTTGATGTAGTTACGGATTACGTGCCGGCAGTCAGAGTCGGCACGTGCTGTAACTGTACAGGTGTTGATAATGGCCAGGTCAGATTCTTCTTTGAAAGGCACAAGAGAGTATCCCTGCTTTTCAAGGCTCTTTTCCATAATAGAGGACTCGGACTGGTTTAGTCGGCATCCGAGTGTATGAACGGTAGCTTTAAGATCTTTAACGGCCATTTATTTCCTGGTTATTCAGATTCGTTGAGGATCCAGCGAGTCAGCAGGCGAACGCCAAAACCGGAACCAAGTTTTTCGTTTAAGTAAGAAGCGCCTTTCATGCCCCAGGCAGTACCGGCGATGTCGAGGTGAGCCCATTTGGTATCGCCTACGAAGTTAGATAGGAATGCACCAGCTGTTATGGTACCGGCATATGGAGGACCAATGTTACAGAGGTCGGCATCTTTTCCTTCCAGCAATTTACGCATTTCGTCATTTAGAGGCAAACGCCAAAGTCTTTCGTGAACTTTGTCTCCTGCTACTGTCAGAGCTTCAGCCATATCGTCATCTTCGGTCATAAGGCCAGCATAGTGGTGGCCCAGAGCGACAATACACGCACCGGTTAGAGTAGCGAGGTCAACCATCATGTCTGGTTTATACTTTGTTACTGTATAGTGCAGGGCATCACAAAGAATGAGACGGCCTTCAGCATCTGTGTTATATATCTCAATAGTTTTACCACTCATCGATTTAACTATATCGCCCGGTTTAACTGCAGCCGATGATGGCATATTTTCAGAACTTGGCACTACGCAGATCACATTGATCGCCGGTTTCATGATACAAACGTTACGCATGGCACCTAAAGCTGCAGCTGCACCACACATGTCGAACTTCATATCTTCCATGCCTTTACCTGGTTTAAGGCTGATGCCACCGGCATCGAAAGTAAGGCCTTTACCAATAAGAGCAACAGTCTTTTTAGCGTCAGGGTGAGTGTGCTTGATGACGATCATCTTGGCTTCTTCTTTACTACCGGCAGAAACCGCCAGAAGAGAGTTCATACCAAGCTCTTTCATCTCAGATTCTGTCAGCACGTAAGCTTCGGTATTTGTTTCCTTAGCCATGGCAAGAGCCTGTTCAGCAAGGATCGAAGGAGTTAAGGCATTTCCGGGTTTGTTGGCCAGATCACGAGCCCAGTTGGCCGATTCACACTTAGTTTGAGCCAGGTTTATTTTAGCCTGTGCCAAAGTTAGGTCGACTGAGTCGGCAACATGGACACAGATTTCAGTTATATCGACCGGCTTTTTGTCGTCTTCAATAGATTTGAATTCGTTGTAGTGGTACTGACCAAGAATGATGGCTTCAACAAAGTTATCTGAGTCAAGGACGTCTTCTGTGTGCTCAGCTTCAAGAAGAAGGTGAGTCTTTTTCATTTTTTGGAAAGTTGAGGCGGCTTTACCGGCAGCTTCGCGGTACTTTGTGGCAGTGACATCTTCTTTTTTACCAAGGCCAATGATCATGACATTTTGGTAGGAACTCATAGGAGTTGGGAAGTAAAAGTTACTTTTACCGTCGATATTTCCTTTTTCGATAAGGATGGTCAGTGCAGACTTATCTTCCTTCTCAAGAAGTTTACTTTCTGCAGCTTCGTTGAGTGCATCTTCAAATGCAGGTATGACCAGGCAGTCGACGTCCGGTTCGACTGTGCACTGAGAGATCAGGTGTATATCGATCATTTATTGCCTCTTTTTTTACTAAATTCATTAACATCTTCTTAATATGAGACGTCGAGATTAACTTTTAAAGCCAAAGCCAGCATTAAGTAGCGTGCCTTGGACGTTTTTCAAAGTATTATCTTCAAGAATCAAGTATTTACAGCGATGAAAAAAATGCTTGAGATCAAATGCGTCTTAATTCGACTTATTTTGGGGAGAGGGCGGTTTCTAGAAGTGGAATTGATGGCGCAGGCCACTATTATTAGAGAAAATTAAAGACATCGCTGCATAATTAGGAATTGATATTTTATGAACGCTAAAAACTCTGAAGTAGTTCGCAAACACCTTATCACCAGGGATCCATTCCCGAATTCGAAGAAAGTTTATGTTAATGGTAAGATCCACAAAGATGTTCGCGTTGCTATGCGCGAGATCTCTTGTTCGGAAACTCTTTCTTCTAAAGAAGGTGTCGCTCCAGAGAAGAATCCATCTGTATTAGTCTATGATACTTCAGGTCCTTATACAGATCCTGACGTAGAGATCGATGTATACAAAGGCCTTCCGGCTCTAAGAGAGAACTGGATCAAAGATCGCGGCGATGTTGAAGAAATAGACGTCGCAAACTCAGTTTACACAAGAACTCGTGCCAGCAACCCTGAACTGGATCACATACGTTTCGAAGGTATGCGTCAGCCACTTAGAGCTATGAAAGGTAAATGCGTTACCCAGCTTCAATATGCTCGTGAAGGAATTATCACTCCTGAGATGGAATACATCGCTATTCGCGAAAATATGAAACAGGCAGAGATTTACAGTGAGCAGCACCCGGGGCAGCCTTTCGGTGCTAATATTCCTAAAGAGATAACTCCTGAATTTGTCCGTGATGAAATTGCTGCAGGTCGCGCCATTATTCCGGCAAATATTAATCACCCTGAAAGTGAGCCGATGATTATCGGTCGTAACTTCCTGGTCAAGATCAATGCAAATATCGGTAACAGTGCCGTAACTTCTTCAATTGAAGAAGAAGTTGAGAAAATGGTCTGGGCTACTCGTTGGGGTGCTGACAATGTTATGGACCTTTCAACTGGTAAGAACATTCACGAAACTCGTGAGTGGATCATTCGTAACTCTTCAGTGCCAATCGGTACAGTACCAATTTACCAGGCGCTTGAGAAAGTTAATGGTAAAGCAGAGGACCTGACATGGGAAATTTTCCGCGATACACTGATTGAGCAGGCAGAGCAGGGCGTAGACTACTTCACAATTCACGCTGCTGTCCTTCTGGAGTTTGTACCGACAACTGCCAAGCGTTTGACTGGTATTGTTTCTCGTGGCGGTAGTATTATGGCTAAGTGGTGTTTAGCTCACCACAAAGAAAACTTCCTTTACACTCACTGGGACGACATCTGCGAAATTATGGCAGCTTACGACGTAAGTTTCTCTATTGGTGACGGTCTTCGTCCAGGTAGTGTTAAAGATGCCAATGACTATCCTCAGCTGGCTGAACTTAAGGTTCAAGGTGCATTAACTAAGCGCGCTTGGGAATTCGGCGTTCAGGTTATGAATGAAGGTCCTGGTCACGTGCCAATGCACATGATCAAGGAAAATATGGATAAACAGCTTGAGTGGTGTCACGAAGCTCCATTCTATACACTTGGGCCTCTAACGACGGATATAGCACCTGGTTACGATCACTTTACTTCTGGTATTGGTGCAGCACTTATTGGTTGGTATGGCTGTGCAATGCTTTGTTATGTAACTCCTAAAGAACACCTTGGTCTTCCAGACAGAGATGACGTCAAAGAAGGTGTGATTACTTATAAAATTTCAGCTCATGCCGCTGACCTGGCCAAAGGTCACCCGGGAGCACAGGCAAGAGACAATGCTCTTTCCAAAGCTCGTTTCGAGTTCCGTTGGGAAGATCAGTTCAACCTAGGCCTTGACCCTGAAAGAGCCCGTGCTTTCCACGATCAAACTCTTCCTCAGGATGGCGCCAAAGTCGCTCACTTCTGCTCTATGTGCGGGCCGAAGTTCTGTAGTATGAAAATTACTCAGGATGTTCGTGACTATGCTGCTGAAAATGGTCTTGATGACGATGAGGCGATTGCTGAAGGTATGAAAGCGATGAGTGAAGACTTCAAAGACAAAGGCTTTGAAGTTTACCAGAAAGCTTAATCAGCCTTAAATAGTTTAAGGAATGCGGGAATGAAATTTCCCGCATTTTTTTGGGGTGAGGATTATCGTCATCACGCTAGTACTATGGATTACCGGTGCTCCTTGGTGTGCTTTCTACTGGCGGGTTGTAGATGTTCCTTGTAGTAGAGTGTGTTTAACCGGCAAGGATTGTCAGTACTCCTTAAATATAGCTTTTGAAATTATTTTGAAAAAAAAATTACGGTTTGTGTTAAGAGTCATAGGTATAGTTCGGTTTATGTTCATGAGGTTTGTACAGATCTCTATTACACACACATACTACACGAGATCGGCATTGTTTTCAGTGCCGATCTTTTTATTTCTGGGGACAGAATCTCATTTTTTGACGCCTCTTGGGTAAGATATTAGTCAAGTTGCAATTGTGAAGAGAGTAAAAATAGTATGCAAACATTAGGAGCATGTATGTGTTTAATGAAAGTTTTCTTTGTTGTGTTATTTTCAGGAATCTGTATTTTTGCCAAAGAGCCTGTGACTGAAGGTGAAACAGATCCGGTAATGCTGGATCTAGATCCTTACATGATTGAAGCTTTAAGAAGCAAGAAGTTTGAAGGTAGGTTTGGAAAAGAGGGTAGCTTAGCACATCTAATGAAGGAGCCGGCTTTTCAGAAATTAATTGAAAAGCATGATTTGAAAATCTTTAATGGGCCGATGTTAGGGGATATTACTGCAGGTTCAGTCAGGGTCTGGATTCGTACGACTAAGCCTTCGACTTTTAAAGTTAAGATAGGTGACAAGTTCTCAGTAGAGGCGTCGACATCCTTAGAAAATGACCTGACTGGAGTGGCTGCAATCAAGGGGCTTAAGTCGAATACACAGTATACTTACAGCATAATTCTCAATGGCGAAGAAATTAAGAAAGACTATTTCCGTTTTAAAACAGCTCCTGCTGTTAGTGAAGCGGCTAAGTTTTCAATTACTTTTGGTTCAGGAGCACGCTACCAACCAAAGAATGAGGGGATTTGGCGTGTCATGGCTGAAACTCGCCCTCTGGCTTACCTCGGGCTTGGTGATAATCTTTATATTGATGTGCCGAAACATCAGAATGTCCAGCGTTTGCACTACTACCGCCGTATGTTGAGACAAGAGTATCGTGAGATTTTAGCAAGCAGTGGCATTTATGGGATTTGGGATGATCACGATATGTATGACAATGATTCAGAAGGTGGTTATGGCTTAAATACGACGCCATACAAAATGCCGAACTTTAAGGTGTTTGAGGAAAATTGGAATAACCCTTTTAATGGGTTACAGCCTGAAACACCGGGAACTTTTTTCAATTTTAGATTGGGAGATGTAGAGATCTTTATGACAGATGGACGCTTTTACCGTTATGGGCCAAACAGTCAAAAGAAAGATAAATATAAAAAGCCAATTACTATGTTGGGCAAAGCTCAGGTGGCTTGGCTGTTGAAGGCGATGAAAGCTTCGACGGCAAAGTTTAAGGTTTTAGCTTCGGGAACTATGTGGCATGCAGATGCCGATAAAGGCGGTTACGATTCCTGGGCAGGGCCTAAGTCACCTTATCAAAAAGAACGAGATATGATTTTTGACTTGATTAACAAAGAGAAGATCGATGGTGTTGTGCTTATCTCTGGAGATCGTCATAGGACAGATATCTGGAAAACAGATCGCAAAGAAGGTTACCCACTTTATGAATTCCTCAGTGCAAAGATGACTAATGTTCACAGTCATAAGTCTCGTAAAGAAGCTCTTTGGTCTTATTCGAATAAAGCAGAGTGTTATTGGGGGCAGTTGGACTTTGACACAACTCAAAAAGATCCGGTGGTGACATTTAAAGCCGTAAACCAAGACGGAAAGATTTTGAAAGAATTTCCACTCAAACTTAGTGAGTTAAGCCATAATTAAGTCGACAGCTTTGTAACTTGATTTAGATTTCTAGTACTTATCTGGGTAAATAAAGTTTTGGAGATTTATATGGACGTCATTACAGCGGGAAGTAAAATCGCTTTTATAGGTTTAGGTGTTATGGGGCAGAGTATGGCTGCCAATCTCATGAAAGCCGGTTATAAGCTGAATGTTTATACCAGAACAAAGTTTAAAGCTGAAGGTCTCATTGCTGCGGGTGCCAATTGGGCTGACTCAGTTGCAGATTGTGTCGCTGATGTTGATGTCGTAATTACTATTGTCGGTTACCCTTCAGATGTACGAGAAACGTATCTTGGTAAAGCTGGTGTAATAGATTCAGTGAAAGTCGGAACTCTACTTATTGACATGACTACAAGTGAACCAACACTTGCTGAAGACATTTATCAAGCGGCGACAACTAAAGAGGTATTCGCATTGGATGCGCCGGTTTCTGGTGGAGATGTCGGCGCTCAGAACGGAACTTTATCAATCATGGTCGGTGGAGCCCGTCAGTCATTTGATGCAGCCAAGGATATTTTTGACGCCCTGGGTAAGACTATTGTTTATCAAGGCGAAGCAGGTTCCGGTCAGCATACTAAAATGGCAAATCAGATTGCTATCGCGACGAATATGATTGGCGTGATGGAAGCTTTATTATATGCCCGTAAGGCTGGCTTAGAGCCGATGACAGTTTTAGACTCGATTGGCTCAGGTGCGGCAGCAAGTTGGAGCTTGAGTAATCTTTATCCGCGTGTGGTGAAAGGAGACTTTGATCCCGGATTTTTTATCATTCACTTCATTAAGGACATGAGAATTGCTGTTGAGGAAGCCAGGAGTATGGGCTTGAAACTTCTCGGGTTAGAAATGGCTTTGGTTTTTTATGAAAAGCTTGATGAACAGGGTGATGGTCTATTGGGCACTCAGGCACTGTATAAGATTTTAGATGAAATGAATTCTTAAAATTTATGCTGTAACATAACTGAAAAGGGTAACAGAAGATCGCTTCAGTGATAATTCAGTCTGATTTTATTGAACGCAATCTGTTTTAAAGACGATTGGCAATGTATTTTGACTAAGGGTACTACAAGAAGAAGTTTTTACTATGTTGGAGTCGATTCCGTAGAATGTGAAAAGATGAGGCAAACAGGTACATTTGGTTATTTTAATAATGAGTGTGTTAAAGCTTTGTCGATGAATTATAATAATTTTTCACTTGTTTGTTTACTTACTTCAAGCAGAATTCAATGAGCAATAAATAGTAACTTTTATGAGTCCAGTGCCCCCATGAGAGAACTCACTAATTTTTTAGTAGGCTCTTTACAGATTTTTACTGTAAGTAGCTTGTAAAGGTTTTTGTTTATGTCAGGTTCATGATTCCAAAAATCACATGGAATCTGTATGAAAATCGTTTTTCTTTGCTTAGTGACTTTTCTTGTTTCTTGTTCATCAATCGACAATAATTCTTTAAAATTTATGACTTTTAATATTCGCAATGGTGTGGCTAAAGATGGAGAGAACCATTGGGATAAAAGAAAGCATATGGTTTTTGATGTGATTCGAAATTATTCACCGGATGCCGTGGGTTTACAAGAAGCCTGGAAGTTTCAAATAGATCAGATACTTGAGGAATTGCCAGAGTATGATTATATCGGCCATAGCCGTGAAGGTAAAGAGTCTTTAGAAGGTGAATACAGCTGCATATTATTTAAGAAAGACAAATTCTCTGTTATCGATGTTGGAACCTTTTGGCTTTCAGATACCCCGAGAAAGCCTTCTTCAAGCTGGGGGAATATACCTTTCCGAATTTGTACTAAAGCATTATTCACTCAGGAAAGTACACAGCAGAGCTTTTATGTTTACAACACACATTTTGATCATAAAAGCATACCGGCCAAGGTCAAGTCAGCTGAACTGGTAATAGAGAAAATGAGTAATCGCAAATTTAACAGGCCGGTCGTATTTATGGGGGATCTGAATTCTAGGGTGACTTCACCGCAGATTAAGTATTTGCAGGAGAATCCAAAAATGCCGTTGGTTGATACTCATTTTGCCTTGTATCCAAATGATTCTGTAACGGGCACTTTTAGCGGTTTTAAATTTCAACAATACAACAATAAGATAGACTACATATACACAGAAAAGGGTAAAGCTAAAATTTTAGAATCTAAAATTATCCGCTACTCGGTAGATAAGTGTTACCCCTCAGATCACTTTCCTGTATATACTGAAATCCTTTTCAAGTAAAAGTAGATGATTTAATAAGATCTCTAAGTCTGTTTTAGGGAATCTTAAAGTGCATAGAGTTTATTTTCTGTACACCTCTTTCGCTTACTTTGCCTTTGAGACTTTGTTTGGGTAATGAATCATAAGTTTATGGGACGCTGAGCGTCGTGAACTGTGTGAAAATATATTCAGTTCCTCAGGAACGAAAAATCTTGTGCACATCATATTAGATATCGACTACTCAAGAAGAAGTTCTAAAGAAGAGCTTTCTCAAAATTTGAGATAAGTAGGAATTATCCTTTGCTGCAATTCTTGGCAGAGATTGGAATATATTCAGCTTTTCAGTTTTAACGATTTTAATTGTGGCAGGTCGTGCTTGTTGTTAATGAGAATTAATTATCATTAAGTATCGATTAACTCTTGATATAGCTGTTATATGGTACTATACGTTCGATAAATGATAATGAAATATCAATATCCATATTTAGGCAGATACACATGAAAAGGTTACCAGTTACAGTTTTGTCGGGCTTTCTTGGGGCAGGAAAAACGACACTGCTAAGTCATATATTAAATAACAAAGAGGGACTTAAAGTTGCGCTTATCGTCAATGATATGGCCGAAATAAATATTGACTCGCAGCTCATTAATAAAGAAGATGCACTTTCGCAAAAAGATGAAAAGCTTATAGAGCTGTCGAACGGTTGTATTTGCTGTACTCTGCGCGAAGACCTCTTGGAAGAAATTCAAAGATTAGCTAAGGAAGGTAGGTTTGATTACCTCCTGATTGAATCTACAGGGATTTCAGAACCAATGCCGGTTGCAGAGACCTTTGAATTTGAAGATGAAGATGGTTTTTCTCTAAAAGATGTGGCAACTCTAGATACAATGGTCACTGTTGTTGACACTTTAAATTTTTCAAAAGATTTCAAATCGACGGATGTTTTAACCGATCGTGAGGAGTTTTTATCGGAAGAGGATGAACGTTCTCTTTCAGCCCTTCTTGTACAACAGGTTGAGTTTGCAGCCGTCATTATCCTCAACAAGATTTCAGAGTGTTCAGAACAAGACATCTATAGAGTTGAACAGATTGTTCGTTCTCTAAATGCAGGTGCGAAGATCATCAAAACTGACTACAGTAAAGTTGATTTGAAAGAGATTCTGAATACTGGCTTATTTGATTTCGAAAAAGCATCCAACTATCCACTTTGGATGAAGACTATGCTGGGCCAGGAAAGTAGTGAAGCAGATGAGTTCAATGTGACTTCTTTTACATACCAAGTGAGAAGGCCTTTCCATCCTGAAAGGTTTTTTAAGGTAATCAATGAAGATTTGGAAGAAGTGATTCGTTCTAAAGGAACTGTCTGGCTGGCGAACATAAATGATTATGCCATGACCATGCAGGTCGCCGGTGCACTTGGGGATTATGGCCTTGAAGCCAAGTGGTTATCCGCTGCTATGATTGATGAGCCTGAGCTTGAAGAAGAGTATGCTGATTACATCAAAGAAAGCTTTGTCGGATCATATGGTGACCGTAAACAGGAAATCGTCTTAATTGGTGTTCATCTGGATGAAGCATCTCTTAGGAAGAAACTTGATGACAGTCTCTTAACAGACGAAGAGTTCGCTCTAGGACCTGAAGTATGGAAGAACTATGAAGATCCGTTCAACTTTGAACAGCAGATTGAACAGGCAATGAATGCAGACGATGAAGAAGAATCAGTTCTTGAAGAAACTCTTGTAGGCTGATTAAAAAGATTTACACCGCAGGGAGTTACTCTCCTAACTCCTGGGCAGTCGCCGAACCGGCTGCCCATTTTTTAATTTTGTTGGAGGAAAAAAATATGCTGGAGGCAGCACAAAACTTAATCGATGACTATGAGATAATTTTTAAAGAAAATCCTTTAGGCTCAGGTTTTAGATATCGCTATGTAAAACCTGAAAAGGTCAATTATCGTGAGTTTATTCAGCCAGCTTTTGAAATGCGCCGGGAAGATGTACGTTTCGATAAGGTGGTGTGCAGTGCCAGCGAAGTAAGGGAGTTTGCTAAGGGAACCTTGGAAGCTTTAGGTTTTGAATACCTTCGAGTTGAAGAACAACTTCATGACATCGCCTATATCTTCATGGAACGCTTTAACATCAACTGCTTAAACTGTCGCATGGAGCTGATTTATTCAGATAAGTGTAAACGCTTTCATGTAGATAATGTTTTTTTGAGAATGATTACAACCTTGTTAGGGCCAGGCACAGAATTGCAGTTGAGTGATGAGCTGCAAACGGTTTTACAGGTGAAAACAGGTGATACGGTTTTAGTTAAAGGTAAGCAATTCCCAGGAGAACCAACCAAGGTATTACACAGATCTCCTAAGATTTCTCATCTTGGAACCCCCAGACTTATTTTCGTAATGGATTATTGAATAATTTGATGGCAGTTAAAGCATGGATAATAAGATGATTAGATTATTACTTTTATTGGTACTTTCTTATATGTTTGTGAGCTGCCATAAAGGACAAGTAGTCACACCTGTTCGTTCTAACCAAGAAGGCAATTTTTTGGTTGTTAAAATCAAAGAAATGGGCTGCCGTTCATGTGTCAGAAGAATAAAAAAGCATCTTTATGAAACTGAGGGGATACAGGCAGTCAAGGCAAATATCCCAGAACAAACACTTACTTTCAAATTGACAGGAGAAAGCTTTAAAAGTAGAGCTTATTTAAAGGCTGCTTCAGAGAAAGCACTTATAGGCAAATCACGAGAGATAAAGTGCATGGTTTGTTCAAACAGAGAAAAGAGAATTTATTAGGCAATCTGGCTGTTTAAATTAATTTCTCTATACCGTGAACGAGATAAACAATATCTTCTTATTGTTCAGAGTATATAGCTTAAAATAGAAATGTAAATGACAGAAAAAGTTCCAGTTACCGTACTGACGGGATTCCTTGGTAGTGGCAAAACAACTTTGCTTAATCGGATATTATCAGAAGAGCATGGCTTGCGAATTGCAGTAATAGAAAACGAGTTTGGTGAAATAGGTATAGATCAGGATTTGATCATCAATGCCGATGAAGAATTCATAGAATTTAACAATGGTTGCATTTGCTGTAAGGTCCGGGGGGACCTAATCCGCATCCTTACAGATTTTGCAGAGCGAAAAGAGAAATTTGACAGAGTTATACTTGAAACGACTGGGCTGGCTGACCCTGGGCCTGTAGCCCAAACTTTTTTGGTGGACCCCACAGTAAGAGATGCTTATACAATTGATGGAGTGATCACTCTCATTGACTCTAGACATGTAGTGAATCACCTCGATAAAAATACAGATGAAGTTTTATCACAGATTGCATTTGCAGACAGAATTATTCTCAACAAAATGGATCTTGTAGAGGAAGGCGAACTACAGAACTTGGAAGCACGAGTTACAAAAATAAATCAAATGGCAGATGTCTACCGTGCGACTATGGCGGATGCCCCTATCGATGAATTGCTTGATATTGGCGGTTTTAATCTTGATCATGCTCTGGAAGTTAACCCTAAGTTTTTAGAGCCTGAGTATCCTTTTGAGTGGGGCGGGATTTGGGAATTACCTGCCGGTGAGTTTTGCTTTAAACTCCAAAATGGTCACGACCCGGATATAGCTTTGATTATTTCTGAAGCCGATAAAGTTTCAAAAGATGCTTTACTTAAAAAAGCAGAGGAGCTTTATGTTGAGTTTTCCAGTGAGCCGGAATTGCTAACTTCTGGTGACGAAGTTTCTGAACTTAATAAATACTATCGCTTAAGATTGCAAGAAAGTGATTTTTATGAGTTTAAGTTCAATCTGAAAGAACCTAAGAACTTAGTTGTTTTTTGTCAGCATATGCCAGACGAATTTGACATGAAACTTCTAGGACCACATGAAATTGTAATAGAGACCTCAGTAGACTGCCACTTTCATGCCGGGCACTCACATGATGATCATGTAGGATCTATTTCTATTGAACTTCCTGGATTGTTGGATATAAACCGTATCAACCTTTGGCTGCAAGTCTTTGTCAAAGCTCGTGGAGAAGAACTCTACCGTATGAAAGGGATTCTTGCGGTCAAAGGGTCCGATAATTATGTTGTCTTTCAAGGAGTACACATGCTTTTCGGTACTGTTCAAGGAAAAAGTCTGGGCGATGAAGAACCGGTTAGTCGTTTAGTTTTCATCGGAAAAGACTTAGATGAAACGGTGATTATTAAGTCTTTGGAAGCCTGTTTGGCGTCAGCAGAAAATACAAAATTATCTTTAAAATTCTGAAGTTTATTGAGCCTGTTTGTTAAAGTGGCAGTTTCAGCAGGTATTTTTTAGTCGTTTCCCTGTTTTTTCATTAGGCGATAATGAGACTCTTTTTGAGAAAATAATCCATTAGTTTTAAAGATTAATTGTGAAATATTTTGCCTCATTTTTTTGTATTTTTTGGAGTTTTTCTTGAGCATTTAAAGACAAGTTCAAATGTAAGATTGACTTTTTTTATTGCTTGCACTATTGATAATTAGTTATCAATAATATTGAGTAGATAAAATTTTTACGGGCCAAACCTTCCAATAAAAAAGTAAGCAAAGGAATACAAATGCAGAGTAGAGTATCTTCATTATTTTTAATCGTTTTTTTAGTAATTTTTGGTGTTGTCAGTCCGGCATATTCAGAAGTAAAGTCTTTAAGAGTATTAGTAGTTAATGGCGGCTGCTGTCACGACTATGCTAAACAAGGTCCAATTCTAAAGGAGATTTTAGAAGCTAAGTTAAATGCTGAGGTGACTGTAGCAAGTAGCTCTAGCAAAAAGACAGACGCGCGTTTCGAGATTTACGAAAAAGAGGACTGGGCAAAGGGTTACGATCTCATAGTTCACAATGAATGTTCTGCAAATGTTAAAGATAAAGCTTATGTTCAGCGAATTTTAGACGCTCACCTGAATGGTGTTCCAGCGATTAATTTGCACTGTGCTATGCATAGTTACCGTTGGGGGGATTTTAAGAAGCCAGTTAAGCCAGGAGCAGATAATGCAGGCTGGTTTGAGATGATTGGAGTTCAATCTTCAGGTCATGGCCCCAGGTTTCCGGTTAAAGTAGATTACATCGCGAAAGAACACCCGGTAACCAAGGGGCTGGAAAACTGGATAACTCCGAAAGGCGAACTTTACAATAACGTACAGGTCTTTGATAACGCAAAGATTCTAGCAATTGGTTCTCAAGAGTTGCGCGACAAAAAAATTGCTGATGCTGCAGTTGTTTGGACAAACTTTTACGGACCTAAGAAAACCAGAATTATATCTTTGTCTATTGCTCATACAAGTGAGGAAATGAAAGTTGAAAATTTCCAAGAATTATTGAAAAGAAGCGCTCTTTGGGCAACTGGAAATATAAATGCTGATGGATCCGCTAAAAACGGTCTAGCAAAGTAAGCACTTAGAGTCTAGATTGGCTGCGTGTTATAATAGATGTTAAAAACATGGAGCGCTATAAAATGAATTACTGTTCATTATTCTCAAAAGCCATGCTCATTTTTATGATGGCATGCAGCAATTTACAGGCAGAGCAAATAAAAGTCTTAATACTTGATGGGCCTCAAAAGGCACACAAGTACCTCGATACAACACCGGTACTGAGGCAGACCTTAATTAAGGCCGGTATTTTCAAAGTTGATCATTTGAGATCGAGTAAAGAAGGCATCAAAGATGGCAGTTATTTTCCAAATTTTGAATTGTACGATGTCATTGTTATGAATGAGGGTTTTGGTGCTATGGACTGGCCTAAAACTGTTCAAAAAGCATTTGAAAAGTACATGGCCAATGGTGGCGGTATGGTGTCTATTCATACTGCGAATAACTGCTGGCCAAAATGGAAAGAGTATAACAAAATGACCGGTCTCGGTGGTTGGGGCGGACGTAATGAGAAAAGCGGGCCTTACCTCTATGTAAACGATGCAGGTGAAGTTGTACGCGATACATCTAAAGGTAGAGGTGGAGCCCATGGCCCTCAGCATGAATTTGAGATCGTAGTTCGAGAAAAAGAGCACCCGATCATGAAAGGCCTTCCAGCAACTTTTAAACATGGTCCTGACGAAATGTATGACAGGCTACGCGGACCGGCTGAAAATGTCACTATTCTGGCCAGTTCGTTTTCAGCCAAAGACAAGAGGGGAACTGGTCGCCATGAACCGGCATTGATGGCTATAAGTTACGGTAAAGGAAGAATTTTTCATACTATTTTAGGGCACCATGTGAAGCAGATTAAGGAAGGTAGTTTTGTTACTACTTTTCAACGTGGTACCGAATGGGCGGCTACTGGAAAGGTGACAATTCCAGTCCCTGAAGATTTTCCAAATCAAAAATTTGAATAAAACAATTATCTGAAACTGTTTCCAGGCTTGCTATTCTACAGGCCTAAAACAATTTAGGATACAATAGTGAGGAGTAAGTTGTGAATAGAAGAGATGTCATCGTCAAAGGTTTCGGAGCTACAGTCGCTACTACGATGTTAACCGGCATAGCTGACGAAAAAGCCATCAAATCAGAGTTTAAACTTAAGTACGCTCCTCACTTTAACATGTTTAAGCACTCTGCAGGCAAAGATCCGATAGATCAGCTCAAGTTTGCCGCGGAAAGAGGCTTCATTGCTTGGGAAGATAATGGCATGATGCGCAAGTCAGTCGATCTACAAACTAAGATTGGCAAAACCATGCAGGATCTCGGAATGGAGATGGGCGTCTTTGTTTCCTATAGTGGCATGCATAAAACTGACTTTGTCTCGAGAACTGACAAAGACTTTCAGAACAGTCTTCGTTCCAAAATGAAAGAGGCTTTGGAAACTGCCAAAAGAGTTAATGCGAAATGGACGACTGTTGTACCTGGTAATGTGAATCCAAAACTCGAGATGGGCTACCAAACTGCCAACTGCATAGAGAATCTGAAAGTTATGTCAGAGGTTTGCGAAACTCAAGACTTAGTTATGGTTCTGGAGCCTCTCAACTGGTATGCTAACCACCCAGAGCTTTTCCTTACTAAAATACCTCAAGCCTATCAAATTTGTAAAGCTGTTAATAGTCCTTCATGTAAGATTTTAAATGACCTTTATCATCAGCAAATCACCGAAGGTAACTTGATTCCCAATATTGATAAAGGCTGGAGTGAAATTGCTTATTTTCAAGTAGGCGATAATCCTGGCCGCAAAGAGCCGACAACTGGTGAGATCAACTACAAAAACATTTTCAAGCACATTTATTCTAAAGGGTACTCTGGAATCGTAGGCATGGAACACGGTAACAGTAGATCAGGCAAAGAGGGCGAAGAAGCAGTTATAAAAGCTTACCAAGAATGTGATTCATTTTAAAGAAAAGTTTATAGCAGATAATAAGGTTTAGAATGTCTAAGAAAGTTTTAATTAAAAACGCTCAAATTGTAAATGAAGGTCAAACCGCTACATCTGATGTTCTCATTATCAATGGTCGCATTGAAAGGGTAGATGCTTCCATCAGTTCAAATGGTACAGAGGAAGTCATTGATGCATCGGGACTTCATTTGTTACCGGGTATGATTGATGATCAGGTTCACTTCCGTGAGCCGGGCCTAACTCACAAAGGTAATATCGCCAGTGAGTCTCGTGCAGCTGTCGCAGGAGGCATAACCAGTTTCATGGAAATGCCAAATGTGAACCCGTCAACGACGACGATTGAAGCTTTAGAGAAAAAGTTTGATATAGCAAGAGAAAGCTCTGCCGCGAACTACTCTTTTTACCTTGGTGCTACGGAAGAAAATGTTGAAGAAATAAAGCGCTTGGACCCAACTAGACACTGCGGGGTTAAAGTTTTCATGGGGGCTTCAACTGGTAATCTCCTTGTAGAAGACGAAAAAGCTTTGGAGGAGATATTTGCCGGAGCTCCAACACTGATAGTGACTCACTGTGAGAAAGGTCCGATAATAGCCCAAAATCAAGAACGCTTGACTGCAAATGGCAGAGAACTGGTTATTCAAGATCATCCAGTGTTAAGAGATGCCGCAGCTTGTTATGCTTCTTCTTCATATGCTGTAAGTTTAGCTGAAAAGTATGCTAGTAATCTGCATGTCTTACACATCACCACAAAGAAGGAACTTGATTTATTTCAACCTGGACCTGTTTTAGGTAAGGCAATAACAGCCGAAGCCTGTGTTCACCACCTTTGGTTTTGTGATGAAGATTATACCGAAAAAGGTAATTTGATCAAGTGCAATCCAGCGGTTAAATCTCCAGAGGATAGGGCAGGGCTTATCGCAGCTTTGAGTGATGGTCGTATCGATATTATCGCAACTGATCATGCTCCTCATACATGGGAAGAAAAGCAGACCGCTTATCCAAATGCACCAGCTGGTTTACCCTTAGTGCAGCATGCTTTGCCAACACTTTTTGATCAGGTGAAAAATAACAATATGACTCTGGAGCAGGTAGTCGAGAAAACGGCTCATAATCCAGCAATTCGTTATGGTGTAGTTGACCGTGGCTATATTCGCGAAGGTTATTTTGCAGACTTGGTTCTGGTAGACCTGAATGCGACTTACAAAGTATCTGCGGAGAATATCCTTTACCACTGCGGTTGGTCACCATTTGATGGACATACTTTCAGTTCAAAAATAATGGGTGTCTGGGTTAATGGACAGCTGGCGTTTGATGGTAAGCAAGTTGTCGGAACTGCTGAGTCTGCGAAAAGGTTGGAGTTTACCGGGAAGAGATAAAACGGCCTATAAAACTTAGACGTTTTTAAGTATCGTAAAGCAGCTATTTGAGGTGACTTAGGTAGCTGTTTTTTTTATTTATATATTGTTTTATGTAGTTTATGAGTTTTGATATTTTTAATAAAAAAGCTTATTTTTCTTTGCGAGATTTAAAAGAGAATTGCGAATTTAAAATTAGAAACCCGTAACTACGATGGGTGAGGAATTTTTGAGGGTACTATTCGGAACTTTGTAGGTGTCTGATTGTGAAATCAAAATTCTGATTTTTATATAACTTTATGTATAGATTGAAGAAGTGTTTTGGGTTTGATAAATACTTAGTTATGATGTTTAAAGTTGTGTAAGTTGATTCTAGTATAGTTCGTTATATCAAGGAGAAAAATGATAATGTTCAGAAAAATGCTTTGCGCCATAATTTTAGTGGCCTTTTCTTTGTCTGTATCTGCAGAAATGGCTAAAAAGAAGAAAATAGTTTTCTTAGCAGATAAAGGTAAAAACAGTGAAAAACACGCGCATATATCAGGTAATGCTCTTTTAGCAGAAGCCCTGGAGAAAAGTGGCTTGGGCTTCGAAACATCACAGTTTACAGGGTGGCCGCAAGATCCGAAAGCCTTTGAAGGTGCAGACTGTGTCGTTATGTTCTGTAACGGTGGTAAAAATCACCTGGTCATGAAAGACCTTGAAAAGTTCGAAGAGCTGATCGATAAAGGCGTTGGAATTGTGTGTATGCACTATGGCGTAGAAGTTCCTAAAGGTAAGCCTGGTGATATAATGCTGAAAGGTATGGGAGGTTACTTTGAGACGCATTGGTCCGTTAACCCTCACTGGACTGCCGATATAAAAACTCTTCCTGAACATCCAATTACAAGTGGTGTAGAGCCATTCGTTCAGGATGATGAATGGTACTTTCACATGAAATTTATGCCGGAAGGAGTCACGCCAATCCTATCGGCTCATCCTCCGCAATCTACTATGAAGCGTAAAGATGGACCTCACTCAAACAATCCACATGTTCGTAAATCAATGGCTGCTGGAGAAATTCAACACATCGGTTGGGCTTACGAGCGTCCTAATGGAAAAGGCCGTGGCTTTGGTACAACTGGTGGGCACTACCATAAAACATGGAATGACAAAAACTGGAGGACTTTGATTCTAAACGCCATAGCCTGGACTGCTGGTCTAGAGGTCCCGGAGGCTGGTGTTCCTTCAATGGCTAAACCTGTCAGGAAGTACTAAGCAGAAAGTATTACTACCAATTAAGCCTTCGTAATCTATTTGCTACGAAGGCTTTCAGATGCAGCTGAGAAAAGAGCTGGCTTATTTACGGTAATAAATCCACATTTTCTCTTCTTCCACGTTATTGATCGCACCAACGATAATATTTTTTGCAATCGCTATTTAAGTCAACAAGCTCAGCTGTAATGTTTGCATAAGGGTCATTTTCATTGTTTTTTGATACAGCAATTAGAGTCTTGGGCTTTTTAAAAGCCGGCTTTTCTTTTGTTCCTAGCCATATAACACCTACATTAGCAATATCGCAAATTAGACCCTTCAGACCGTCTTCATCCCAATCGACAAGCTTGGTATTGCTGCCTTTACCTGTTGAAAATGCTTTGCCATCTAGCTCAATATAAGTATTTTTTACTCTATAACTGGCCTCTTTCGTGGTGCCTTTATTCTTACTGCAACTAAGCTACTGTGGCCGGCAAGTAATAGATCTCCATCGTTATCCCAATCAACAGCAGTCGGGTAAAGACACCCATCTCTGTCCATATGAGATGGGTCTTTGTCCCAGCCATCTATCTTAACATTATAAAAGTTACCTAGGCGAATCTCTTTACCGCTTCGGTCTTTCAGTCGTTGAGAACGAGTGAAATTGCCGTTTTCTAAAGCACTCATAGTATGTACGAAGCCCTCTGCTGCTCCAGCAATTATATCGAACTTTTTTATCGCCATTTGTGTCCACCAACTGTGGACTTTAAGTTCCACATCACCAATGTGGAACGATAATGTCTTCGCCTACGGCTTGCAGGTTCTTTTGGGCGTTGAAAAGCGGGGCAGATTTAGTGCCTGAATTGATTTGTATGAAAGCTTACCTTCGAAATTACCAACAATTAAATCAAGTATCTGGTCTCCGTTGTAGTCAGCTGCCGACATTTAGTGTAGCTAGGCTTTTCTCGGTTCCGTTATCTCAACAGGGATAGAAAGTTTTCCTTGAGAGTAAATTAAGATGTGTTGTAGAGTAAGACATAGAAATAGCATTTTTCTAAGCATGTGTACTTCCTTCACTTGAAAGTTTTTTATGGCAATCAGTTAAGGCTTTTTGAGGAAAGATTCGGGTTTGAGTGATGGTACTTTTATTCATTAAGATAAATTTATAAACACATTATTTCTTCACTCTGAAGAGAACTAATTAAAATATAGACTTGACAGATCTGACTCTTAAATTATTGATAATGCGTTATCATTATTGTAAATGCATAAATAGGATACTTGTTGGTGGAAAATAAATCAAATCGCAATGAAGAGGTAATGCGATTAGACGTCATAGTCGTTGGTGCTGGTGCTGCAGGTATTGGTATCAGTGTCATGTTAGTCGAACTTGGTATAAAGAGTATGCTCATTCTGGAGAAGGGGAAAATAGGAGGCTCTTTTAGTAAATGGCCGAAAGAAATGAAGCTCATCACGCCATCTTTTACCACTAACTTCTATGGTCAAATTGATCTCAACTCTATAGCTTCAGGAACGTCGCCTGCTTACTCAACGCGAAAAGAGCACCTGTCTGGAAAAGAATATGCCGGTTATCTGAAGAGCATATCCGACTATTGTGGATTGCCTGTAATTGAGCGGACAAATGTCAAGAAAGTGACTTACTCGGATGGCATTTTTCAGTTACATTTTGATAAGACTGTAATTGAAACTCGAAATCTAATTTGGGCAGCAGGTGAATTCCAGTATCCCAATAAGAAGGTTTTCCCAGGTTCTGGCTTATGTTTGCACAACAGTAAAGTCAGAAGTTGGGCCAAGGTTGAAGGTGACGAATTTTACATTGTCGGTGGCTATGAAAGTGGCATAGATGCAGCAATTAACCTTAGTAGACTGGGAAAGAGAGTAACTGTTTTAGATTCAGTAGCCAGATGGCAAGAGACGACTACAGATCCAAGTTTGAGTCTATCTCCCTATACCAATGAAAGACTTTTACAGGAACTACCACATGGTAGAATTATCCTGAAGGGAAATTCAGAGATTGAATCGATCAAAAAGAAAGATGGCCGTTACGAGATTTCAGTATATGACAAAGCAAAACCTTATGTGAGTTCTACCAGGCCGATTTTAGCGACGGGCTTCAAGAGTAGTCTCACACTTATTTCAGATCTCTTTGACTGGCATGAAGAAGAATCTTATGCCTTGATCAATGAACATGATGAATCAACTAAGACTCCTGGATTGTTTCTTGTGGGTCCTCAAGTTCGTCATGAAAATCTTATATTTTGTTTCATATACAAATATCGCCTAAGATTTGGCGTCGTAGCTAATGCTATAGGGAAAAGGCTTGGTCTTGATACAAGCGAACTGGAAAAATATAGAGAAGAAGGACTTTACCTCGATGACCTCAGTTGTTGTGGTGATGAATGTACTTGCTAATGAAGAATGAAGTTATGGATGATGAAATTATAAGTGGCGGATTAGCTGAGAAAAAAGAACAAGCCAAAATTGATTTAGAATGGCTGTTTCAGACGATAGCCAGCTTATCTTGGGTTGTTTCAGTTTTTGTTTACGGAATAGAGGGAGCAGGTGATTGGCTACAGTTACTGGCTGCATCTTCATGGACTGTGGCAAACATTTTTAGTTTTTTGAATAAAAAATAAAAACTGTTACAGACTGTTATAAAAAGATGAAAATAGATCGACTATACAAAAACTTTGAAGTTTTAGGTGATTGGCAACAACGCTATGGCTACATAATAGAACTTGGTTCTAAATTGCCAAAGCTGGATGACTCCTATAAAACTGAAGAGAACCGTGTACACGGCTGTATGAGTACCGTGTTTATGACTGTTGAGTTATCGGATGAAGAACCTTCCAGAGTGAAGTTTAGAGCAGAAAGTGATACATCAATCGTCAATGGTCTAATTGCCGTTTTGGGTATGATTTACGATGGCATTACTCTTCAGGAATTATCAGAAGTAAATGTCAAAGATATTTTTGCTAAGCTGGGTTTGGACAGCCACCTCAGTCCCAATCGTCGAAATGGCTTTTTTGCTATGGTAGAGCGAATTCAAGAGTTAAAAGCTTAGGGCTTTTCAATTAAAATCTTTTTTGCTAAAAGTACGCTCTCGTGCTAAAGAATTAATTATGAGGTATTTGTAGATATGAGTAACAATATAAAAATATTTGGTGAAAGAAACAGTGTAGAAGAAGTCGAGGAAGGTGATTTCCTGGCTCCAAAATTTGATGCCAATGGTTTAATTCCAGTCGTCACTACAGATTATACTTCTGGCGAGCTTCTAATGCATGGCTACATGAATGAAGATGCTTTTGTAAAGGCAATCGAAACTGGTGAAGCTGTTTACTACAGTCGTAGTCGTAAAGTTTTATGGCACAAAGGCGCTACCAGTGGTCTAGTTCAGAAGATTAAAGAATTCCGCATCGATGATGACCAGGATTGTGTTTGGCTACGAGTTGAAGTTGTCGGAAATGCCAGCTGCCATGTTGGTTATCGCTCTTGCTTTTACAGAAGTGTAAACATCTCAGAAGGTATTGAAGGTGATGCACCAATCTCACTTAACTATGAAGAGTCAGAGAAGGTGTTTGATCCGGTAGAAGTGTATGGCGACGCACCAAACCCGACTCAGCTGTAATAGCCTCTTTTTGGGCTTGCGTTGAGTAAAATTATATTTAATTACCAGGAAAAACCATGAGTCAGGAAAGAGAGTTTATTCCTTTAAAAATAGCCGTCCTTAAAGTGTCGGATACACGCACTGAAGCCACTGACGATGTCGGTAAAATGCTGGGTGAAATTATTTCAGCAGAAGGTCACGAGTTTCATGAAAAAGTCATCGTCCCTGATTGCAAGTATAAAATCAGAGCTGCTGTTTCTAAATGGTTGGCCGAAGAAGAAGTCAATGTTGTGATTTCAACAGGTGGAACAGGTGTTACTGGTCGTGATGGTACACCGGAAGCAGTCGTGCCGTTGTTGGATAAAGTCATCGATGGTTTCGGAGAGTTATTCCGCATGAAGTCCTATGAACTTATCAAGACTTCAACGATTCAATCGCGCTGTCTTGCCGGTGGCGCAAACGGCATTTATGTCTTTTGTCTTCCTGGTTCTAAAGGTGCCTGTAAAGACGGTTGGTCTATCATTCGAGAGCAGCTTGATCACACAACCCGTCCGTGCAACCTAGTTCAATTGATGCCTCGTTTAAAAGAGAAGTAGATGAACCACATCGTTTGGGATGGCAGCCCGGCACTGTTTTCGCTGGGCGGTTTTGAACTTCGCTGGTACAGCCTTTTTTTTGCTCTGACTTTCTATCTGGGCTACAAATTCATGGAGAGAGTCTTTGCGGAGAAGGGACGTGATGTAAGTTTTATAGAACCCTTGCTCTGGCATGTCGCCATAGGAACTATAGCAGGTGCCAGATTGGGGCACTGCTTATTTTATGAACCCGGGTATTACCTTAGTCACCCCATTGAAATCTTAATGGTATGGAAGGGAGGACTTGCAAGCCATGGTGGAGCAGTCGGTATTTTATTAGGACTAATTCTATATTGCAAAAAATATAAAGAATCCTTAATTTGGCTTCTGGATCATTTAAGTATACCGATGGCTCTGGGAGCTTGCTTTATTCGTCTTGGAAACTTTTTTAATTCAGAGATTCTAGGTAACATTACAGATGTTCCATGGGCAATTGTTTTTAAAAAAGTTGATTCCTTGCCACGCCATCCGGCTCAGTTGTATGAGTCTTTTTCTTACCTTATTATTTTTCTCATTCTTTTGACTATTTACAGAAAAAGTAAAGTAGACATAAGATCTGGGAGAATGTTCGGGTTTTTTATTTCTGCAGTATTTAGTGTGCGGCTAATGATAGAGTTCGTGAAGCTTCGGCAAGAAGCATATGATACTGCATTAGCCCTGAATACAGGTCAGTTGTTAAGTATTCCATTTATCATAATTGGACTTTATTTATGTTTGTTCTTCAAGCAAACTGAAAAACAAACAGCCTTATAAACTGAGCTAACAACGATTATTTCAATGTTCACAATAATTTCTGCTTATTCTCTAAATTGGCTAAAAAAGTCATGGAATTTTTGCAAAGAACGCATTTTACGCAGTTAGCCTAAAGTAATCTTTGCCAGTTTTGACTATATTCTTCTCGTAAAGTAATCAGTATATCAACTTGAAAGTATTCGCTTGTCAATTAATGATAATTCGTTATCAATAATAATCGCTGACTCAGGGTGCCCCTTATGAATTTCCAAAGAGCTTACTCCATACTGAGTTTCTCCATAAGTAAGCCTGTGAAAAGTTTAGTCATTCTTCTTATTTTTGTCTCTACCAACTTTATTTATGCGAATGACCAGCCATGGAAGGTTACAGGGGAATTTACCTACGCTCACAATAAGCCTTTAGAATGCCAGCTAAATTGTTCTCTGGCTCTTCTTAAAAAAGCTTATTCATTGCAATTATTCAAGGATGATTTTTATACCGAAGAAAGGAAGTTGGAGTTGGAGAATTGGATTTTACATGCTCCAGCTAAATTTTTGGAGGTATTAAGCTTCGGTCGCTCTATGCCAGTTTTTATAAAGAAGATAAGCATAACACCAGTTGAAGGCGTTGATGCTGATCCATCCGGGAAATTCAGTTTGGAAAATGTGAAGGTCGTTATCAGCTTTTTATTTTCTACTCCAGAGATTGTCGAAGAGTTAAATGTTGAATGGAAACTTTTTCCTAACTCCCTACTGAAGCTGAAAAGGCTTAAAGGTCAGGAAATTAATCCTGATGATTATGAAGTCAAAATCAAGCTGTATGGTCAGAAAGATATGAATGTTTTACTGACTTCTGATAACCCATTTTTTACCTGGTATAAAAATCCACAGATTATAATACCTGTGGCGCCATTAAAAGAGACATTCACTGTTCCAAAACGTTCTCAAATAATTGTATCTATGCTTGCTATACTCCTGGGAGCTTTCTTTTCATTTTTGTGTTGGTTAATTATCGATCAACCTAAATTTCGCTTGATTCTCATGCTTGTAGTTTTCGGCGCTGTAATTTCATTTCCTTGGTTTAAGGACTTTAGAGGAAAAGAGGTGAAGGAGGTTTATAAGCTTCCAGATCCAGCTGCCATGAATAAGATGATGACCCGGCTATTAAAAAATATATACCGAGGGCCTTCTGCTGATGATTCGAATACTATGTTTCAAGATTTAGCAAAAGCGACGATAGGTGAATTTCGAGATAACACATTTACTCAAATTCACAAAAGTAGAGTAGAGCATCCAGAGACTCAACAGATCATTCAAGATCTCAAAATAGAAAGTTGCCGGGCAATTGGTGAGAAACAAATTGAGTGCCAATGGGTGATTAGTGCGTACATAATGCACCTTCACCATATACACTCAAAAGATTTAAGATTTAAAGCAGTATTCAAACTACACCCAGCGACGGATAGGTGGCTGATCGAAGCAGGCGAGGTTGTACCTGTTTTTACAGAGGAAGATACATGATTTCAGTAAAAGATATTGAATTTAAATATGGTAGCGAACTTTCCCTAAATATTGAGAACACAAATGCTAAAGAGGTTGAGCAAGGTACGGAGTACAAGTATTTACAAGGCTTCATACTGAAAATTACTAATCTTGAGGTAAAAAAGGGAGAATCCCTGGCCATAACAGGAGTAAGCGGTAGCGGCAAATCGACACTTTTAAAACTTTTGAGTGGAGAGTTAACGCTTCAATTCGGTAGTATCTCAATTTTGGGACATAATCTCCATGAAATGAAAGAAAGTGAATTAAGAAACTTTCGTTTAAAACAACTGGGGATGATTTTTCAAGATTCTCCATTGCTGGAGTATTTGTCAGTCGCGGATAATATTTCCATGCCTGCTGAAATAGCCGGTTTAAAGGACTTACAGGATGTTAAAGAACTCGCGACAAATTGTGGCATAGAGGATCTTCTCAGCAGATATCCATCAAAGCTTTCAGAAGGTGAAAAGCAAAGAGCTGCTATTTGCCGAGCATTAATTGCATCTCCCAAGTTAGTACTGGCAGATGAGCCAACAAGTAGTCTTGATCCGGCCAGAGGCCAGGATATTACAGATTTACTGATAAAAAGCTGCCGCAAGCAAAATTGTAGTTTAGTTATGGTCACCCATGACCATAGCCTGTTAAGTAAATTCGATAGAACAGTCGATATGAACGAGCTAGGAGGCGAGAATGCTTAAATTAGCGATCAGGCGCTTACTCTTTGCAAAAGTCAGCTCATTTATAACCATCCTTACGCTTATGATTACTGTCATTGTATTTCTCTTGCTAAGTTCAAGCCTTAAGGATTATGGCGACAGGCTGACAGTGAGAACCGACAATGATCTTCTTATTGCAGGAAGCCAGGCTAGTGGTGTTGATTTGATTTTGAATTCTCTTTATTTTAGAAAGAGTAAACATCCTACATTTACATATAATCATCTCGAAATTCTTGGTGAGAGTGCTCATGCAGCCCCTCTCTTTATACATTATTCAGCACAAGGCTTAACAGTATGTAGTACTTCGACCGAGTATTTTAGCCTTCGTTCACTAAAAGTTGCACAAGGACGCATGTTTACTAAGCTCGGTGACTGTGTCATGGGAGCAGAGGCAGCTGAACGCCTTGGTTTAAAAGTTGGCGACTCAATCATTACGGATCCGGATAATGTGTTTAATCCTGCCGGTAGTGTCCCTCTGAAACTTCATATTAAGGGAATTCTCAAAAAGACAGAAACTCCAGATGATAGAGCCGTTTTTACCAGCTTAAAAACTGGTTGGACGATGCATGGGCTTGGTCACGAGCATCCACAAGATGAAGAAAAGCCCGGATTGAAATTCGGTTACCTTGAAATTACCGATGAGGTGATGAAGACCTTCCATTTTCATGGGAATATGGCAGATTACCCTTTAACTGCGATTCTTCTTAAACCTAAATCAGCTCAAAGCAGAGCCTACTTATTTGGCGATGCAGAGGCATCTTCCTCATACACGGTGATCAACCCGAAGGCAGGCTTGTCAGGTTTTTTGGATATGCTCTTTCATTTGGATAAGCTTTTTCTAGTAATTTTAGTCATGGTGTTATTTGTAATTATTCTGTTGAATATACTGGTGATTTCACTTAATATGCGATTACGGCAACAAGAAAAGAAATTATTTGATAAGCTTGGCTTTGAAAAAGCTTTTTTCTCTCGATTGGTGGCAGCAGAGTGGTTTATTTTGATCAATATTGGTCTTAACGGAGGCTTCCTTTTGAAGACTGTGCTGAACCCGCTATTTAAAGAAATTTTTGATGCAATTTTAAAAGGATGAATATGTACAAATTGTTAATCGTTATCTCACTGCTTCTACTGGTTTCATGCAATGAGAAAAAAGACCCAAGTAAAAAGTTGTCAGTTGCGGTGACTAGCTATCCCGTTTATTGGCTGGTAGAGACCATATCCGGGAAAAGTGTAGATATCATCTACAATGTTCCAGAAGATATAGATCCTGCATTCTGGAAGCCTAAAGATAGTGATATCGCGGCTATGCAGAACGCCGATTTGATATTCATTAATGGCGCGACCTATGAAAAATGGATGAGCTCAGTCGAGTTGCCATACAGTAAGGTCGTGAATACCTCTAAAGATTCAAAGAATATGTTCATTATTATAAAGGATGCAGAAGTCCATGAGCATAACGGTGTAAAGCATTCACACGACGGTACTGACTTCAATATCTGGCTAGATGCGTATATCTTTAGCAGACAGGCAGATGAAGTTCTAAAGCAGTTAATTAAACTTAAGCCTGAAAAGACGGAAGAGTTTACAAAGAATCACAAATCTCTTGTTGAAGACGTGAAGACAGTTTTCATGGAGATCAACAAAGTAACTGGAAAGCAAAAACAATTTTTTGCATCTCACCCAGTATATGACTATTTGGCTAGAGCTAATGGTTGGAAGTTGAAGAATTTTCATTGGGAACCAGAAGCGATGCCATCTGAGGAAGAGTGGGTGAAATTTAAGGAGTCCTTATCTCACAGTAAATACATGCTGTATGAAGATCAACCATCTTTGGCGATTTCTGAAAAATTAAAGTCTTTGGGAGTCAAAGTCATTGTTTTCAGAACTGCAGGCAAGACTCCACCGACTAAAGATTTAGTCAAGGAAATGAAGAATAACCTCGAAAACCTTAAGAAGGCTTTAAGTCCTTAGAATCTATCAGTGCCTGCCGGGCATTAGAACGGCATACCCTTTTTACCACT
>JAKVBD010000067.1 GCA_022446985.1 Lentisphaerales bacterium | reverse complement strand
TGCCGAAGGTTCAAAAAGCGATTTTTCTTCGCACCTCATAAATAAACCGGTGAAGTATCTGAATATTCACCGTACGCCATTTAAGAATTACGAAGTATTGACAACACTCAAGAACTTAAAAACCCTGATTGTGACTAAAGGTAAATTGCCAGAAAATGTAAAACGCGCGCTCCCGGAAAATTGTCAGGTGATTGAAAAGTAAGCTACCCTAGTCTTAAAGAGCCACGACCATTGAACCTGGCTTTTAAAAAACTTCCTAGAAAAGAACTTGAAGAAATACATCTCTCCGCGCCTCCGCGTGAGACACTTTTTTAAGAGTATTACCCGGTATTTTCATACCGCTTACACAGATAATAATTGTTTCTTTAGAACTCTTTGGTAAAAATTAATCCAAAACCACAAAAATCTTGAGCTCTCGAAGAGAAGAATTATCACACGGTTTGCAAAATTGCGTGCCTCTTGCAAAAGTATCCAAAGCTTTTAAAATACAAACTCCAGTAAGCTACTGTCACTCTTGGCTATGGTTTAGCGAAACATCATTAGTCTGAAATTATAAGTGTGTATGTATGTCAAAATTACTTCTATTTTGTTTATTCATATCCTTTAGTTTAAATGCTCAATTGAGCGACAAAGAAATACTCGCCAAAATTGAGTTACATAAACCCTCAAATCTACTAAAGGCCCCTGCCTTCTGGAAGGGGCGAATTGGCACTTCCCTGGCTGAAGCTAAGTATTCTTTTAGCAATGAACCAATTATTATTGAAGGAGCCCAAAAAACAAAAAAACTGGGCTACTCTGCTCTAAAGCTTTTTTTCCCGGAATACAAACTCGATGAACGCGGCAATGCTCTTACATATGCCCAAAATTCAGATTGACAATTAACGAAAAATATGAAGCTCCAGGAAGTTTTAGCTCACCGCCACTTTAAAGAAGTCTTCTCTTCCGGATTAAAGACCTTTGCGCTGGATATTACCCATGGCTGGGAAGCTCTAAAATATGGCGATCCCAAAGTGAGCTTTTCGAGCATTGAAAAAGAAATGTATCTCGCAAGTAAGTATTTACTGAGAGAATACAAGAACAAAAATATCACTTTTATCATTCAAAATTGGGAGGGGGATTGGATTATTCGAAAGTCTTTTAGTGACTGGCTTAAAGATGGCGTATCACACGACTGGCAAAAGTCAGCGAATCTCATGGTCAATTGGATTAAAGCTAGACAAAGAGGTGTAGAAAAAGCCAGAAAAGAGATAAAAAACACTGCATGTAAAATCTATCATGCAGTAAAAGCTAACAAAGTTTTAGATGGCCTCATCGGAATTCCCTCTATAGCGTCTTATGTTTTACCGAGGTTTAAAGTGGATATGGCTTCGTGGTCCGCTTACGACGGTATAAAATACGGCAATGACAACGGTCTGAAAATGTATCGGAAACTTCAATACCTCAAAAGTCAGTTAGCGCCTTCTGACTATATGAAAGGTAAAAAAGTTGTCTACATCGGCGAAATCGCTTTACAGGAAAATTCAGATATGGCAAACAGCCTAAAAAAAACCAGAAAAATGTGGGACACCTGGATGGCTGTTTACATGGCTCTTGAAGCTCAATATGTTTTCCAGTGGGCCCTCTACGACAATGAAATCAACAGTGCTCCAACAGACGGTATTTACCGCAATAAAAACCTAAAAGGTATGTGGCTGATAAGAGCTGACGGAACCAAAAGCTACACGCAGAATTACTTTGATCGATTTAACAGCCGGATGTCCTTTAAGTGAAAAAGCTTTCGTAGAAGATTTTCAATCTAAATAGGACAACAACATGAAAGCCAAAGTTATCTTTATTTATCTACTCTTATTCATTTTTGTGAATGCCTGATATTCACAAGAGACCAGCAAATTAATCTATCAGGATGATTTCTCTGAACAGACTACAGAAAGCCGTGAATACCAAAGAGGAACGTGGACTGTAAGAGATAAGATCTTGTCCAGCGTATGGTCAGAAGCAGCGACGGTCAAAAATGCTAAAGGCGGCTCTAAGAGCTCTCATAAAGTTTACTGGGAAGCAAAATTTGATAACGCTTGCATAGAAATGCAAGTTCTCGCCAAAGACATAAGTAACATATTGATTGGTCTGGATGGCAAAGGCCACGTTTGATACTTGATCTTCACTGAAAATTCTTACAAAAGCATAGTCTTCCCTACCGATAAAGTTAAAGGCTGGGTCAAAAAAACAAATAAATACGAGACCAAAGACATCCCTTCAATTAAGGCATTCAAACAAAATGAGTGGACCGATGTAAAGTTAACAATAAAAGGAAATACTTTTGAACTAAAAGTCGGTCACTATGTGACAACTGTAGAGGATGTCGGATTTGGCCGTCACAAAACAGCTCTTGGCTTTAACTTTACTAAGGGTGAAGTGAAGATAAAAAATCTGAAAATTACAGAAGTGAAGTAAGTCTCCCAATAAAGCATCTTTCCCTAATCCTGAGACCGCAGGCTTCCAGCTTGCATAAATATACAATTCATCATCTTTAGATAAACTATAATTTATGTTACACTTTAAACCGGCGGGCCGCCGGTGCTCCCGGGGTATACTCTACCTCAGACACCTTTTCAGACTTCGTCATTCATCTTGTCGTGTTGATCCTGTCCGAAATATTCTCCTTACTTTATTTTTCAGACACTCTCGGGCCGCCGGTGCTCCTAGGGTATCCTCTATTGCTTTGCCATTTAACTTATCATCTTGTTCGCTGAAACACTCCTTAGAAATACTATCTGGTATCTTTGATTACCAAAGGCACAAACTGTAAGCATAAGCACATCCACAGGCCCTTGTTTTTCAAAGATTAATAAAAAATTTGCTTTCGACCATGTCGTACCCGTCCCTTAAGAAGTGGGCACGTATTTTAATGAGGGCCATTAAAGATGTGGGATGAGCGTGAAGAGACGGGAAAAAACAGTATTTGAGGAATTGGAGCCAAGGATCCTTTTGTCGGCATCGCCGGCGCCCGCAGATGATTCACCAGCAGTCACAGCCGATGCTCAGACTCAAGAAAGTCAACAAGAAGCCCAACTGGTTTCCGAAGTTCTCTTTGTCGATGCCAATGTCGAAAACTACGAATCCCTTATCGAAAATCTTCAAAGAAATATCGAAGTCGTTATGATTGGTGCCAATGAAAATGGCATTGAAAAAATTTCATCCTATCTCGAAGATCGTCAGGATATCAGCAGCTTACACATCATCTCGCATGGCGGTGATGGTTTCCTACAACTTGGCAATGAGCGTTTGGACAGTGAAAATGTCGCCTTGACCTCCTCATGGGGAGACGCCATGAACTCAAATGGCAATATCTTTCTTTACGGTTGCAATGTCACATACAGTGACGCCGGCAAAGCTTTTGTTGATCAGATCGGCACTGTAAGTAACGCCAATGCAGCGGCCTCAACCGATGCCACCGGCGGAACTGACAGAGGTGGTGACTGGGATCTGGAGTACAATCTCAATGGCGATGCCAGCTCAGTTTTATCCTTTACCGATTATCAAGATCTGCTGGTTGCTAACGATGCCACCGACTTCGTCATTACCGTTACAGTTACCGGTGGCGATACATCTTTTACTTTCTACACCGAAGATACAAACTATAACATCGATTGGGATGGCAATGGTACCGCCGATTCCACAAATGTCTCCGGCAACCAAACCCATGATTTTGGCGCAGCGGGAACTTACACAGTTCGCTTTTCCGATCTGACTGATATAAATATTAATGCCCAAGCAGGTGCAGAGAAGTATACTTCTATTGAGCAATGGGGCGATGCTGTCTGGGATGCCAATATGTCGAATGCCTTTTATGGAGCGTCCAGCTTAGTGATGAATGCCACTGACCTGGCTGATATGTCGAATGTTACAAATATGGATCATATGTTTCGCGGAGCTAGTTCTTTTAATGGCGATATAGATGGTTGGAATGTCAGTAATGTCACTGATATGGATGCTATGTTTCGCGATGCCAGTTCATTCAATCAAAATCTCAATTCCTGGGTTACCACCAACGTCACTAAAATGGAAGCCATGTTTCGCGATGCCAGTGCTTTTAATGGTGACATAAGTAGCTGGGACGTCAGCAATGTTACGAACATAAAAAATATGTTTCATAACGCTTCATCTTTCAATCAAAATATAGTTAATTGGAATGTTGGCAGTGCCACAAGTATGACCCAAATGTTTCAAGGCGCCAGTGTTTTCAATCAAGATTTAAATTGGGATGTCAGTAATGTTACAAGCATGAATAAGGCGTTTATGGATGCGACCGCTTTTAATGGCGATATAAGTGGATGGAACGTCAGTAATGTTACAAATATGGCTCAGATGTTTGAACAGGTTCATTCTTTTAATCAAGATCTAAGTGGATGGAACGTTAGTAACGTTACCAACATGAATGTCATGTTTAAGAATACGAATGCGTTCAATGCAGATCTAAGTATTTGGAATGTTAGTAATGTTACTAGTATGGATGAAATGTTTCGCAACAGTATTTTTAATCAAGATATTGGCGGCTGGGATGTCAGTAGCGTTACTAAAATGAGCCAGATGCTTCGCGGGACTACTGCTTTTGACCAAGATATAAGCGGCTGGGATGTCAGTAGTGTCAGCGATTTCAGTAATATGTTTAATTCCGCTAGTGCCTTCTCTACTGAAAACTATGATAAAATCTTAGATACATCGACCGGTTGGATTAGTCGCGGTGTCCAGTCTGGGCAAACTTTTTATGCACCTTCATACTACACCGATACAACTGGCCGAGCAGCTTTAGTCGCACAAAGTTGGACTATTACAGGTGATAATCTCTTAACTCGAGTGACTCACACAGTGACGCCTCAAGTAACCCATGGCGGCAGCTCTCCAGTTACCTTTGTCGACAGTGACTACGACATCACTGATGGGACTGCTAATGAGATCAAACAAGTGATCTTTGAAGTCACCAACATTGCTAACAGTGCAACAGAAACCATTACTTATAATGGTCTTGAAATCTCTCTTGTTAATGGCACATCGGTCTCCGACGGCAATGGCAGCGCCACGGTAACCGTTGACGGTACGACCGCAACGCTGACCTACACATATGCTGCGAAACAGTTAAGTGCGACGGTTGAGGCAAATCTCAAAGCTGCCACCTACACTGATGCCGATAGTTCAGTGGACAACTCAATCAGTGTTACATTGAATGATGAATTTGGCGCCTTAACAAGCCAACTTTCACTTGCGACTATCAATAATACAGACTTTGTAATCACCGTTACCACAACTGGGGCCAATGAAAACTTCACTTTTTATACCGAAGATGCCAGTTACAACATCGACTGGGATAACGATGGTACCTGGGATGCTGTTGGAGTCCCTGGCGACCAAATACACAATTTCGCTACAGCTGGTACTCATACCATTCGCTTCTCCGATCTGACCGATATAAAAATCGATGACCAGGCGGATAAAGACAAGTATACCTCAATTGAACAATGGGGTACAAGAGCCTGGGATGCCGACATGTCTTTAGCTTTCAGTGGAGCTTCTAATTTAGTGATGAATGCCACAGACTTAGCCGACATGTCGAATGTCACCAGTATGCACTTTATGTTTTTTGGTGCCAGCTCTTTCAATGGCGACATAAGGGGCTGGGACACAAGCAATGTTGCTCATATGGGCCAAGTGTTTCGAAAGGCTACTTCATTCAATCAAGATATCGGCGACTGGGACACAAGCAGTGTCACTGATATGAGTAATATGTTTCAAAATGCAGAAGCCTTTAATCAGGACATTGGAGATTGGGATGTAAGTAAAGTCACCGACATGTCAAATATGTTACGTGATGCAGAAGCCTTTAATCAGGACATTGGAGATTGGGATGTAAGTAAAGTTACTGACTTCAGCCATATGTTCAGAAATACTGTAGTCTTCAATCAGGACATCAGTGGTTGGAATACGGGTAATGTCACCAAGTTTACCAGTACCTTTCGTAACACAGAAGCTTTCAATCAGGATATAGGTGATTGGGATACTGGTAAAGCCAGTACTTTTCAAAACATGTTCAGAGACGCAGAAGTCTTTAATCAAGACATCAGTGGATGGGATGTCAGTACTAGCAATGATTTCTGGGGAATGTTTATTGACGCAGACTCCATGTCCAGTGAAAATTATGACAAAATCCTCAACACTTCAACCGGGTGGGGAAGCAGAGGCGTAAAATCAGGTATTGGCTTTTATGCTCCAAACTACTACACCGATGCAGCCGGTCGAGCGGCTATCGTTGCTCAAGGTTGGACTATTAATGGTGATACTCTCTTGACTCGCATCTCCCAGACAGTGACTCCAACAATCACCCATAGCAATACTAACACTCCAGTCACCTTCACTGCTAGTGACTACGACATAACAGATGGAACCGCCGATGAAATCAAGCAAGTCATTATAGAACTGACTAACTTTGCCAATAACGCATCTGAAGTCATCACCTACAATGGCCTGTCTATCTCTTTAATTAACGGCACTTCCATTTCAGATGGTAACGGTCGCGCAGTCGTTAGTGTGAATGGCACAACGGCAACTCTAACCTACACTTACGCTGTTCAGCAACTAAGCGCTACAGTCGAAACCAATCTCAAAGCGGCGACTTATACCTTTGCGGAAAGCTCTACTGACAAATCAATAAGTGTGACTCTAAATGATGAACATGGCGCCTTAAGTAGCAAGCTTTCACTGGGAACAATCGACGTTAACCTAAATCCAACCCTCACCAACTTTAGTGGGCCAGTAGAAACAACAGATGAAGACATAACTGTAGAAATCTCTTTCAGTGACCTGCGTAATCAAGGCAATGAATCAGATGGCGATGGATCTGTCACTGCCTTCATCGTCAAAGCTGTATCTACTGGCACACTCAAAATCGGCACAAGTGCAGCAACAGCAACAGACTTTGCTATCAGTACTAACGATACTATAAATTCGTCCCTTAAAGCCTATTGGACGCCAGAGACAAATGATAATAGATCGGCAATAAATGCATTTACTGTCGTCGCACTGGACAATGATGGTGATCGATCATCTACGCCAGTACAAGTCACCGTAGAAGTCATAGCAAAAGATAATTTTATTCAACCAAGCGACCCGATAAATTCCGATCCGATAAGTAATGATCCAATAAACGAAACCCCGACATCTCCTATTAGCGAAGCTCCAGAAAATACTGAGCAAAATTTTCAACTGTCTACTCTGGAAGCACCACAGTATACCAACGAGACCGATGCACTCTATTTCCAAATCCAAGATATCGATAAACCACAACAGACTCCACAGCTTTCACAGCAAACAGATCAGCCTCTGCCGCCCCCTGTTGCAGAGGATACTTATGAAACGCCTCTTCTTGAACCGGAGCTTCTACAATTCCTGGAAGAAAACAATTTAGATCAAACTGTTTCGAATGAAGAGCAACCACAAGATGAAAAAGCTCCTGTTACTGAACCTGAGACTTTGATAAATACTCCCACTTTCAGCTCTGAGAACAATCTTGAATTGGAACCTAAGGATGACACAGATGAAGAAGACAAAGAATTCTTTGATTCCACCAGTCTAAATATCGACACCCCTGAAAACAAGCAGCAAAAAAGCCTTACCCAGATCGACCTCGATAACCTGATTACTCTCGACGAACAACTCAACAAGGACTTCGACTGCTTGGCAGTTTAGCAGCAAAACAACCGGAGACTTGACTCCGCGCCTCTACACAGACTTTGTGAAAAACCAAAATTAGCTCAATATAATCGGTATATTTTTAGCTGTGGGTGTCAACCAAACAATACAAACCCTAAAAGGGTGGCACAAAGGCAATAAATACTTGTGTCGCTTCTACAGAGCTGAAAGCTTGATTTGGCTATTCCCTGGACTTGCGTCTCAGGTCTGAAAATTTATCGTTCCTACGGAACTCGATGTATTTTTCTCACAGCCTGTGCAGCTCCCCAGGGCACCCTTAATGGGAGGGAACTTAAGGATTATAAGCCTAAAAGGCTTTAAATAATAATAGCTGCGGACTTTAGTCCGTTGTCAGGTAATACCAAATCTATGCGTGCCTTTATGTACGCAATATTCCATACCTAAAAGCATGTCGGCAACGCTCAAAACTAAACCACTGGTTAAAAACCAGCGGCTATTAAAATTAAATCCCTTTGGGATTACATATCTGGTAACAATTTGAATATATCTTGCTTAAGTCCCACCCCATTAAAGGCACCCTCTCTGACTTCGTCATTCATCTTGTCTGTAGTAAAAAATATTAATTGAAACCACAAAGAGCACTGAGTTCACAAAGAAAAACGCTGAGGATCGAAACTTATGTAAAAAAGGTTCTGATTTTATGTAATAGCAGAGAAATAAATCAAAAAATAACAGAAATTATTTCAACGGCAGGTCCTGTGGAGTAGGCCCAAAAAGCTAATAAAATTCTTAAACTTATAACTTAATTCTAAACCTACCGAAGCCGCTTCTGGCTGATAATCAGCAAAACGCTTTATGTAGCTTCTTTTGTTGTAATCTATATCGATCCTACCGAGGATGTTATAAGCATTCAGACGGAGAGTTAAGTTTTCTGAAACCTGATAATGAAGACCGGTATTAACAAAATAACTGCCACTGAAGGCATCATTATCTTCATAGCCAAATCGTGCAGCATCGCCTTCTTCGTTATGGTAATCGCTGTAATCTTCTGCTCCAGGAAAGCCCCAGTAAATCCTTGCTGAAGCAGTGAATCGCCAATTGCGATTCATCTGCCAGCGATACAAAAATTTAGTAATGTGATTCGACCAGGTATTTAAATCATTGCCATAGCCGTAAGCTTCTGCTGTGGTTTACTGATTACCATCTGCATCAGCAATCTCTATTAACTTGGTAAAACTATGGCTCAAAGTCAACAAATGGTCACTTTTTTGATAAGTGACTTCAAACTCTGTTCCCCAAACAGAAAAGGTCCCCACCGGGCGATTCTCACCAAGACCAAATGATAAAACTTCTAATTCTTGCAAAAAGGCAGATACATTAAAGGTAAAATCATCCAACTGGCTGTCTGTGTAACTCAACTCAAAAGAAGTCATCGTTTCTTCTTCTGCTTTAAAGCCATCATTATCCGCTTGTTTCAACTCCAGTTCACCGGCACTCTTGACTGATCGGTGAAAGTGAGTATGCAGAACTGTCTTTCTCTTCAGCAATTACGACCTGAAATACACAAAGCCAGATAACAAAGAAAATGAATAAAAATCTGTTTTACATACTCCCCATCACCAAAACCATTTAACAATTTTTAATTTCGACTCCTAGAAGGACTATATAAATTTACTGCACGTTCTTCAAAAAGTTTGCGCACTATTCTCATATTTATAAAAAAACGCTGATCAAGCATGCCTTGATCAGCGCTGTAAAGTATTTATAAGTATCTCATTTAGAAAGATATACAGCTGTTGAACTGTAGTTAACCTTGTACTTCTGACCACCAATCTGGACTTCTGAATTTTTAAAACGACCAACGATTGATTCGGCTTTTAGAACCACCATGTTTTTTGTTATTGATGAAACACTCAATTCTCCACCAAGAACGGCAGCGCCTTTCACATCCAATGAACTCTGACCACTTAAATCAAGTGCCCCTTGGCAATAAAGAGTTCCTTCAATACTTCCATGCCCGGCAAGGCTTCCGCCCTCTTCGATCTCTGTCCAGCGTACAGATGATAATGTCCCGCCTTCAAGAGATACCTGACCATTTTTAGCAACGCGAATTTCATTTCTCCCTGTCACTTTGGCAGTCACTGTCAACTTCTGAATAGAGTCCTGTCCACCTACCTCCAGGCCAAGGAATTCAACATTCTTATCAGCAACCGCTGCAGTTCCATTTGCCATACGGGGAATCCAGAATGCTTTTGGCTGGCCACTTTCATTGATGTATTTCTTACCGACATTTTCATAAACGTATTCAGACCAGTTTCCCTCTGCCGAAATTGAGCTCCCCTGTTTTCCCAACCACTGGTGGTAGGTATTTGCAAATCCGGCAGGTTGATCAACTTGTTCTGCCGTCAAAAGGGCATCCAGCGTTTTAACAAGCTCTGGATTTGCTTTAGCAATATTATTCTTCTCTGCTGGATCTTTATCTAAATCGTAAAGAGCAAGCTTAATTTCTTTGCCTTTCTTCTTTTTAGAAGCCTTGGCTCCTTTGCGAGCGCGAACAAATTTGTATTTCCCACGAATAATAGAAGCACTATTTCCTGCTTCATGAATCACAAAGTCGCGGACTCTTTGCTCACCTCTGCCCGTTAGCAAAGGTGCTATAGAGACACCACTTAGACCTATCGGAGTTTCAACTCCAGCAAGATCACAGAAAGTCGGCAGTAAGTCAGTACAATCAATTACCTGATGAGTATTGCTACCAGCTTTTAATGATGAACCTTTATTAATCATCTTCGGCCAGTACATAAGAGTTGGAACGCGAATGCCACCTTCCTGAATACTTCCCTTATTTCCTGAAAGACCGCCATTGGCATCTATCTCATTATTATTAAAGCCACTTGGACCACCATTATCTGATTGGAAAATGATCAGGGTGTTATCGGCAACAGAGTCAGATTTATCGCCATCGCCATTGGGGTCCTCTAGAGCGGCTAACAGGTTACCAAAGTGCGCATCGATACGGGTCACCATTGCACACCATTCCTGTGACTGGGTCTTCAGACCTTTGAAGAATTTTTTATCCTTATATTGCTGGTCCCATCCAGGTAATTTCGCAACTTCACCAAAAGGGGCGTGAGGAATCTGAGCCGCAAATAAACCAAAAAATGGTTTACCGGTCTTATTGTATTCTTGAGCATTTTCACGAATAAAGTCTAGAGCCGCAAAAGCATAAACATCATCGCAATAAGCCGTCTTTGGATAATTCGGATGATTCTGGTTTGCCGGGTAATTCGAGTAGTCTTTGTTATTGGTATACTTCGCCATGCTGTTTGGCTTGAGTTCTAATCCTCCAACTGTGCCTTTCGCCGCTGGAGCCGTCCAAAGTGTCGGTTGGAAAAAAGTATGAGCACGTACATGGTGTAATTCGGCAACGACATGTTGGTATCCATGAGAAGTTGGCAGAGTTTGAATGTTATCCAAAGTCGGGTTTTTCATGTCTTTTGAACCGCCATAACCCCACTTGCCCCAATAACCTGTTGTGTAACCGGCTTTGGCGAGGATATCGCCCATAGTGACATCATCTGTGCGAATAGCTTTCATGGCATTGTCAGGGTTATTGCGATCAGCAAAAGTATAGCCTTGGTGAAAACCGGTTTGCTGGGAAGATCTGGCCGGTGAGCAAACGGTACAGCCATAAGCCCTGGTAAAGTTCACCCCTGCAGCGGCCAGTTTATCGAGAGTCGGGGTCAGAACGTAAGGTTTACCCTGCGCCTTACGATCTTCCTGACCGTTTGGGCCGATGGAACCCCAGCCCATGTCGTCGACGTACAAGTAAAGAATATTTGGTCTTTCAGCTGCTGCCGCAAAAGAAGTGAAAGTGAGAAAGCCCAACAAGCACAAAAGGGATTTCATATTTATCTCCATATGTCATTACAATATTATGTTATAACATCAGATACGCAGTTATATCGACTACCTTTCACTTATTTTGAAATAAAAATATTTAATATGGAACGCTGAGCACCAGCTCGGCAAAATTACCTTTCGTTAGAAGGTGATTTAGACAGGATCAACACAAGAAAAAAGATTTACAAGAAGTCCAAGTATAAGAAATAGACTTGTAGATCTTTCCTAAATATCTTGATTATCCTGTCTAAAATCTTCTACAGAAATCTTTACCGGCGAGGACGCTGGTGCTCTTTATTTATAGGAATCCCAGACCTTGGCTTTACCTCTCTTGCTTGAAGAATCAATCTGCCAATTTGGACTTTCAGAAAGCACATCTTTATGCATTTCGATCATTTTCTTCTTAAGCTTATCAAGAACTTCCGGGTACTGCTTTGAAACATCTGTTTGCTGGGCGCGTTCTTTTCTAAGATCATAGAGCATAAACTTAACCGGTTTACTGCCCTTAATAAATGGCATATCCTCGGCAGCTAATGGATGTGTTTTCGGTCTTTGCGCATCATTCGTATCCGCTACTAAAGCCCAACGACCTTCACGTAAAGTAAGGCCAGGGTTTAATCGATAAAAGAACCAGTAAAGAGGCGTTTCGCGCTTCAGAGTTTCACTTTTACCTGTCAGTAAGCCGGCAATACTGGCACCATCTATCTTAACTTTTGGTAATTCAATTTCAGTAAACTCACAAACAGTCGGCAAGAAGTCCAACCCGCAAACAGGGACATCACTTTCCTTACCTGCCGGAATTTTCCCAGGCCATCTGAAAATCCCAGGGACGCGGTGACCACCTTCCCAGACATTTGACTTTTTGCCACGCAAATCGCCATTTGAAAACTTGTGGAGCCCACCATTATCTGAAGTGATCATCACCATGGTCTTTTCATCAATGCCGATCTTCTTCAAATGAGCCATAAGACGCCCGGTAGCTTTATCGACATTTTCGATATTTGCGTAGTAAGTCGCTTCTTTTTTTGATAGTTTTGGAAATTTCTTCTGATACTTCTGAACAATATCTGATGGCGAAGCAATCGGTGTATGCGGTTCGTGAAACCAAACACAGGCAAAGAATGGATTCTTAGCAGCATCAATTCTCTCCATCCACTGAATGGTTTCATCAACAACGATCTGGCAACTGTAACCTTTCATCTTACCGACTTCCTTACCATTGAGAACATAATTTACCGGGTTGAGGTGATTCGGACTGGCATTGTTATCTGTACCCAAAGAGTAATCAAAACCCTGATCAGCAGGATCGGCTTGATCGGGATTCAATAAGGTCGACAAGTGCCATTTACCAAAGTGGCCTGTGTTATATCCCTTTTCCTTTAAAAGTTCTGCGACAGTTATCTCTTCTGAACGCAGGTGCATTGGGTGATTGGGCGGGCGATAACTATACATTCCGACACGCGATGGCGTGCGACCGGTTAAAATTCCGGCACGGGCTGGAGAACAGTTCGGTGCTGCCGAGTGACAATCAGTAAAGCGCATTCCTTCTTTGGCAACTTGATCGATATTTGGCGTCTCGATTTCACTGCCATAGCAGCCAAAATCAGTCCAACCTGAGTCATCCAGCATAATCAAAATAATGTTGAGTTTATCTTCGCCCCAACTATTTGATATCATAAAAAGCTGTAAAAACACAGCCACCAAAAGAAATCTCATTTTTTGTCTCCTGAAATTCAGAATCTCATAATTCATAGCACTATGTAATCATACGAAAACTCGAACTGGAAGTGACAGACGTACTTAAACATTCTCATAAAAATCCAGGAACGACAATGATAAACTATTAAAGACTAAAGTCGCCTGTCTATTATTTGGACTCCCTCTTAGCAAGAGTCACTATAATGAAGAAAATTTCAACACCTGTACAGATTTCAAAAACCACGCTGTTTATATCATAAATGTAAGGCTGATAAACAATTATATAATCACCTACACACGCACATACATACTAAAAAGGGACTTTTGCTCTTCCAAAAGTCCCTTTCTCTATATGCACCTGTTTAGGTTTACCTAAAAGCCCAGTTTAAATCAAAAATCAGTAAGGTTAACAACAACTCAGGATTTATCATGAAATTAATCGCTTTCTTAACAGCGGCACTGCTGCTCTCATTAAATACATTTGCCAGTGATTGGCAAGATCTCTTCGATGGCAAAAGCTTTAACGGTTGGACCGAGAAGACCAAAGAAAACAGTTTTGAGATAGTCGATGGCACCATTGTCGGAACTATGGTTGGCGGCAAAGGCACAACTTTCCTTTGTTACGAAAAAGAATACAGCGATTTCGAACTGGAATTCGAGATAAATATCATTAACCCCGAAATTAACTCCGGCGTTCAGTTCCGCTCTGCCTGTAAAGAACCTGCCGGTAAGCAGAAATATGGTGCTGTTTACGGCCCGCAAATTGAACTGGCGACAAAAAAAGCTCAAAGCCGTTCTGGTCTTATCTATGGTCAGGGTTGGAAAAGCTGGTTAACTGAAAAAGATGTTGCCTCGCACACACACATGAAGCAACAAGGATGGAACAAGGTCAGGCTTGTGGCGATAGGTAAAAGCGTTAAAACCTGGATAAATGGTCAATTTATTCATGAAACCATCATCCCGGATGACCGACACGCCACTAACAGCAAAGGTTTCATTGCCCTGCAGTGTCACGGTATAAAAGATCCAGGCCCTTACAAAATCGCCTGGAAAAATATCCGCGTAAAAGACCTTACAAAGGAAAAATAACAATGAATCTGGTTAAGTGTGTTGTCAGTGCTCTTATTGCTTGTGGAGTGTCTCTTTCTGCTCAGGAAATCAAATTAACTCATAAAGGGCCGGCAGTTCCTTTCAAAGCTCTGCCTGATTTTAAAGATCACAGTCTATCAGTTTTTGCGACGGCTCCGGAAGTTAATATGCCGGTCTCAGTCATCGCTGAACCCGGCGGTGCTTTGTACGCTCTTTGCGATGGTAATGCCGGACTCGGACTCGGAAAAAATAAAGGATCTATCCTGCGTTTGGTCGACAAAGATAACGATGGTAAGGCAGACACCATGACAAAGTTTGTGCCAAGTATCGACACACCTCGTGGGGGACACTTTGTCGATGGCGTTCTCTATGTTATGCACCCACCCTTTGTTTCTGCTTTTAAAGATACGGATGGCGATGGCGTTGCCGACGAACACAAAGTCCTGGCAAAAGGATTTGGCCACGATATGAACTGGCGTCGTGGTGGTGACCATACAGCCAATGACCTGAGAGTCGGGATTGATGGCTGGATCTACACGGCACTCGGTGACTTCGGTGCGACAGCTACCGGTTCTGACGGTTCAAAAGTTCAACTTATGAGTGGCGGCGTTATCCGTATGCGCATGGATGGCAGTGACCTACAGCTTTACACCCAGGGAACCAGAAATACTTACGATGTCGCTTTAAGCCACAAACTTGACCTAGTCACTCTCGATAATACCAATGATGGCGACGGCTGGAATGCCCGTGTTCACCATTTAACACCATTAGCACACATGGGTTACCCCAACCTTTATAAGTTCTTTTCGGAAGATGCTATGCCGCCACTTTTTGATCACGGTGGTGGTTCTGGTGTAGGCGCACTTCACTTACAGGAACCAGGATTCCCGGATTGGTTCAATAACCGATTCCACACCATGAGTTGGGGCCGTTTGTACACACACACTCTTAAGCCGTATGATGCAACTTTTATTAATGAAGACTTCGTCTCTCTGCAAGCCACCAAAATTGTTGAGATAGATGTCGATGGCAGCTCAAGGCTTTACTTTGCAACATTTGAAAATGGCAGTGCCAGAACCGCTCCGGGAACAACCGTTGGACAGATTCTCATTGCTAAACCAAATGGCTGGAAATACCGACCTTTTCCTGAAACCGGTAAACTCTCACTTTCTGAACTTATCAGCTCACTTGATAAAGGTTCCAATGTCCTAAGACAAAATGTGCAGCACGAACTTATCAATCGCCCTGACAAGGGTATTGAAAAACTTATTATGTCTAAAGCGCAAGACAAATCTGCTTCACTGGAAGCCAGAATTGCCGCTCTTTATGCCATAAACTTACGTAACAACAAAAGTGCAGTAACAAACCTTAAAAACTTAGCTAAAGATGACACAATCCGCGAGTATGCTCTGAGAGCCCTCATTGACCGTGAGGACAATGCTAAGCTTTCATTAAACTCGCTAATTAAAGAAGGCCTGAGCGATAAAAGCCCACGGGTTCAAATGATCGCTGCTTTTGGTGCAAGACTGCTCAACCTGAGTCAGCTGACAAATGACTTGCTGGCTATTTCTGAAGATGGCGATGAAAGAACTCCAGTCCAAGTGGGAAAAGCCAATATTCACCGAGCTGTCCCTCATACTGCCAGAAGAGCACTTGTTGAAATGCAGCCGGTTTCACAACTTCTCGCAGCTTTAAAAAATCCAAACCTAAAAACTGCTTCCTTAGCCGTTTTAAGACAATTACACGACGAAAATGCCACACAAACCATCGTTCAAAAATTACAGGCTACTAAAAGCTTTGAAGAGAAAGTCCCCTACATAAAAGTTTTACTAAGAACCTTCCATAAAGAGGAAGCCTGGGACGGCAACAGTTGGTGGGGTACAAGACCAAATTCCGCAGGTCCTTACTTTAAAGGCGTCACCTGGAACATGTCTGAGACTATCGCTCAAGCTCTCAGAACAGAAGTCAAAAAAATGAATGAAGCACAGCAAAAGCAAATGCTTTACCTCACTCGTCTTTATAATATCGAACTGGCAGAGTTGAAACTGGACATAAAAATTGATCCAATTGAACAGCTGGTGAATCAACCGACTCATAATTTCAATCAACTCGATGACCTGCTCTCAGCAGTCACTGATAAAAAGCGAACTGAGGCTTTTAGATTAAAAGCGTTTAGATCTGCTCTGAATGTCAAAGGGGCAATCTATGGTTACTGGTGTAGCTCAATTCTAAAAGCTACAGGTAAAATACCAGCTGATTCTGAATTCTATAAAACTGCCAGCCAGGAATTTATTAACAGTCCTTCTCACAGAATGACTTTCATGCAAAAAATTCCTAAAAGCTATAAAGGCATCAAGAAATTACCAAAACCACTAAACCGCCTCTACTGCGATATGGTTGTCGGCCTTGTTCAAAGTCCACTTACGACTCCAGAAGACCGTAACAAACTCACTGGCGGCTTCTCTAAAGAAGGTCCTTCTATCGAATTACTCGAGAGCATTACTGCGAACAAAGCAAAAGCCTTCTTAAATCTCGTCAAAAGATCGACTAAAAGCAAAAATAACAAGATTGCTGAAGCTGCTAAATCGACTCTTACAGCTCTCTCCAGCAGCTCTAATTCTCTCAAAGGAAAACTTGTTGGAGAGCTGGACTACGACAAAATGAAAGCAGCTGTTATGAAGATGTCTGGAGATACAGAAATCGGTAAGAGCTTATTTGTCAGACAGAGTTGTATTGCCTGTCACTCAGTCCTGCCATCAGAGCCGCAAAAAGGACCTTATCTTGGAACTGTAGGTAATCTCTTTAATCGAGACCAACTCATTACTCACATCGTCAAACCTGAAGCAGAAGTCGCTCAGGGTTTCCAGACATTCACTTTTGCCATGAAAGACGGATCTGCAGTCAGTGGTTTTGTCACAGCCAGGGATGATAAAAATATTACCGTTCGCAGTATGGTAGGAACCTCACAAACAATCGATGCAAGCAAAGTAGCCAAAGAGTCAGTCAGCAAAAATTCTATGATGCCTCCTGGCCTGGTAAATAACCTGAGTCTTGAAGAGTTTGCATCGCTGGTAGATTACTTACAGTCACTGCATTAATAAATAACAAAGAGATCAATATGTTGAGACAAATTTTATTTTTACTAATAGCCTGTTCACTAAGTTCATTTGCCAATGACCAAAGCCTGGCCTTTTTTGGGACTTTCACCAAGAAAAGTGGTAGAGGAATCTATGTCTCAACATTCAATTCCAGTACAGGGAAGCTTTCCAAGCCTACACTCGCAGCAGAACTCTCCAATCCTTCATTTCTTGCGATCGACAGCAAAAGAAAGTTTCTCTATGCCGTTTCTACTAATCAGGGTACACAAGCAACGATCTCTTCATTTGCTGTAGATAAAACCGGCAAGCTTAAAAAGCTCAGTGAACAACCAACCAAGGGAGACAATCCTTGCTATGTCGCTCTCGACAAAACCGGGCAAAGCCTACTCGTTGCTAATTACCGTGGCGGAAATATTGCATCTTACCCAATAAGCAATGGTAAGATCGGTAAAGGAAACTTCTATCAGCACAAAGGCAGTAGCATTCACCCTAAACGTCAGACTTCACCTCACCCGCACTCCATCTATATCGGTCCTAATAATGAATATGTCTTTGTACCCGATTTAGGAACAGACGAAATCGTCATTCATAAATTAGATCCACAAAGTTCTAAATTGACGCTACATGCAAAATTCAAAGCCCCAGCAGGGACAGGACCGCGTCACATGGCCTTCCACCCGAATGGTAAATTTGCTTACAGCAATCTTGAAATGAGCCGCGAAGTAGTCGCTATGTCTTTCGACAGTAGCAAAGGTGCATTAAAACAACTACAGGTCATTTCGACTTTACCTAAAGGCGCAGAAGCTGATGGCAGTACAGCAGAAAGCCTCGTTCACCCAAGCGGAAAATGGCTCTACGTTTCAAATCGCGGTCACAACAGTATCGCCGTCTTTGCCATTGATCAACAAACTGGTAAACTGACCTTTCTCGAAACCGAGTCCACCAGAGGTGAAATACCTCGCGGTTTTGGCATTGATCCGAGTGGCAAGTACATCATCGCCGGACATAACAAATCTGAGCACATCATTGTTTTAAAAATAGATCAAAAGACCGGCAAACTCAGCCCTGAGCCTCAAGGACAAGTACTTAATGCTGTTGTTAATGTACGGTTTCTGGCTAAGTAAAAAGCTTTATCAGCTTCCTAATCTTCATGAATTAAATAATCAGGATATTCACATGCTTGCAAAGATCTTAAGTTTTCTCTTCCTCTGTTCACTAACACTTTCTGCTGTCGACAAGCCAAATATAATCTTCATCCTCACCGATGATCAGGGATATGGTGACCTAAGCTCTATGGGAGCCGAAGGGTTCTCAACTCCAAACATCGATCGACTGGCCCATGAAGGCATGAAGTTCAACGACTTTTATGTTCACAATCGCTGCTCCCCGACCCGATTGGCTTTTATGACCGGTTCTGACGCCAATCGCGCCGGATATAACAAAGTTATTTACAAGCACAGTCATGTTGGCATTAACAGCGAAGAAATCACCACTCCAGAACTCCTCAAAAAAGCCGGCTACACAACTGGCATTGTCGGTAAATAGCACCTTGGAGAATGGGAAAAGTTCAATCCAACGTTACATGGCTTTGATTACTTCTATGGATTCATGAATACTTCTAACACTAAGAAGTTTTCTCTTTATGAAAATCTACAGATAAGCGAACAGTCTGTTGGGTCGAAGACAGATGGCAAACACTCACCAAAGCTTCTGAGTAAAGGCGTCGAATTTATCAAAAAAAATAAGGACAAGCCCTTTTTCCTTTACTACGCTTCGCCTTTACCTCACACAAAATGGCTTCCCATGAATAAATTTAAAGGTTCCTCCAAGCACGGCACTTATGGCGATGTCATTCAGGAAATTGATTGGCAGGTAGGAACTCTTCTCGACACTTTAGACGAACTGGAAATTGCTGATAATACCCTGGTCATCTTTACTTCAGATAATGGCCCGCAATTAAATGTCGATGGTCATGGCAGTTCCGGTCCGCTAAGAGATGGTAAGTGGTCAAACTTTGAGGGTGGCATACGCGTACCCTGCTATATGCGCTGGCCCAAAGTCATAAAAGCTCAAACTGAGAATAATCAGATTACTGCTATCTATGATCTCTTACCGACATTCTGTGATATTGCCGGTATAGAAGCCCCAAAGGACCGAGTCATCGATGGCAAAAGTATCTTCCCCTATATAAGAGGTGAAAAAGTATCTGAGCCCATTCAGACGACATTTATTGTCCCCAACTCAACCATTCGCTATAAGCACTGGAAATTAGCTTTTAATAGTCTTAAACCGGGTGGCGGTAGAAATGTTCCAGGAGCCAAAGCCGGATCCTTATTTAACCTTAAAAATGATGTTGGAGAAACCACAGATGTCTCCAAGCAACACCCTGAGATTGTTCAGGAATTAACCCAGAAAATGAACGATTACATGAAAGAACTGCAAAGTAACTCTCGTAAAATGGGTACGGTCTCTGAGACTGCTGAAAGCATGCAGAAACCAAAGAAAAAGAAGAAAAAACAGAAGTAGTTACTTCTGACTTGTAAATTATCCCCAGAGATAGTCTTCATTAAAGTCAACCTTATGCTTTTTCAGCAAAATTAAAAAATCCTCTTGAAAGGTCATCTCCTTATGATGCTCTAGCTGATTTTCTACATAGACTTTTACTTCATCAACTTGTGAATGGCTCACACTAAATGCGCCATACCCAGCTTGCCATTTTAAGTAACTTAACTTGGGGTATTTTTTGTGAAGCCAAGTCGATGAAGAGCCTTTTATATTTCGTAAAGCTACCGCCAAAGATATCTTAGTCGGAAAAGAGCAAAGAATATGAATATGGTCGTTTATTCCATTGATAGCATACACATGACCTTCTAAATTTTGAATGATGCCAACGATAGCTCATTTTCAAACTCTAAGAGAGTTATGCTCTCCAGATTTAGTACTGAATACAAGATGATAACAGATTTTGGTAAATTAACGCTTTAAATCGCATACCCAAAGGCATCCTATGTTTGCCCTGACTTGACCATGAGTTAAAGTTCGAGGCTACTCTTATTTCGTCCCACGGGCGATTGATAAATGTTTCTAACTCAGATGGAGTTAAATAACAATAGCCGCTGGTTTCAACCAGCAGTCAATAATTTAAACCAGTATCCATGTCGAAGATATGGGATGTAAATATCACACATTTAAAAAGCATTCCCATGATTCGCCCCATATTGTTATCATTACTCTTTGAGTAGTACCTACCCAGCCAAAATTGCTCCTTAATCCTTACAAACAGCTTTGGGGTTTTAAATTTACCCTCTGGATCAAACAGTTACTTCTGATTCTATGAGGCAGGTTTCACATCTACCTTGAACCAGAATTTGAAACGTCTTCACCTCCCGTCGTGGTATTTCTGGAATGTCTACATCTAAATCAAGGCATTCCACTTTACCACAAGACAGACATTCAAAATGAAGATGTCTTTTAAAATTTTCTTTGTGAGAGCACTTTTTGCCCTTCCCATACCACTTCTGTCCTCTGCTATCCAAAAAAGAATGCACAACGTCATCATCCTCCAGTTTATCTAGGAGTCGATAGACTGTCGTCTTATTCATTTTAGAATGAAGTCGCCTTATTAAATCTGTAGCTGAGATTGCATCTGAAGACTTTTCAAATTCAGCCAGTAAAACAGCTGTAGATTTTGTTTTTCTAATAATTCCCATGACGGCACACTAATGCAATTAGGTTGCATTTGCAAACGCAACTCAACAATGCTACTATTGCAACTGAGTTGCAATAAAACTAGATTGTCAAAACATAACCCAGAAAACTAAAAATGAATAATGAAATACATGACCTGATTGGTGAAGGTCACATATCGACAAGCATAAAGACACCTCTACTCCCAAATGCTTTTGACAAAAATGATGACGAAAAGATCAAAAATATTGAGAAATATTTTGGCTTGATTATGAGTGAATTGGGTCTCGATTTATACGACGAAAGTCTGGCTGGCACACCATACCGTGTAGCAAAGATGTACGTCAAAGAACTTTTTAACGGGCTAAACCCTGCAAATAAGCCTAAGCTTGCAACTTTTCCAAACAAATATGGCTATAGAAAAATGTTGGTTGAGCAAAACATCAACATCGATTCCGCCTGTGAACATCATTTCCTGCCAATGACCGGACAAGCTCATATTGCTTATATCCCAAAAGATAAAGTTATCGGTCTCTCAAAAATCAATCGCCTGGTAGATTACTATTCTCACCGCCCACAAGTTCAGGAACGTCTGTCTCTGCAAATACTTAATGACTTACAAAATGCTTTAGATACTAAAGATGTTATTGTCATGATCAATGCCAAACATCTATGCGTCTCGACCAGAGGTATAAAGGATAAAAACAGTTCTACAACTACAATACAATTTGGCGGATGCTTTACTGAAATATCAAACAGAGAAGAATTTTTAAATCTGATAAATCATTCTAATTCTTAAAGGGAAAGGTCTCTTGAAATGAATCACGAAGCCCGGGAAATTTACCAAAAAACGATTCTTACTCACAATAAAGCGCCAAAGAACTTTCGAGCTATTAAGGAATCTACTCATTATGCTGAAGGCCATAATCCGCTGTGTGGGGATAGCCTTGAGCTTTATATCATTCTCGATGAAAGAGGTATAATCAAAGACATTTCTTTTCTTGGTAAAGCATGTGCCATCACCACTTCAGCAACTTCTATGATGACCGAAGCCTTAAAAAACAAAAGTGAAACTGAAGCTCGAGATTTAATCGAGCTATTTCAGCAGTTAATCACGGGCAAAATCACACCGGATGAAGCCAGAGAAAACTTGGGAGATCTAGCCATCTTTTCAGGGATTAGAGATTACCCCTCTCGTATAAAATGCGCTTCTCTCTCGTGGCATACTGTCAAAGCAGCTTTGAATAAAGAAGAACTTGCCACAACAGAATAACCTCATTAAAAATTCTTCCTCACAATCAACTGTCTCTTCAGGAACACTTCAAATCTCTTAAGAAAAGTTGTCGTTGCAGCCAGCCAACAAGATGAAGATTTTCAAACCCACTGGTTTTATAACCCTCAAAAAGGAAGAAAATTTAATCCTTATAGACTAAACGAACAGCTTTAGGGATTTTGAATTGACCATCCGGGTCAAATTGCCCGGAATTAAGGTGAACTTCCTCAATCCTTTTGGTCGCATTGTGTGGATGTAAATTAATGATGTCTGTATGGCGAATATCAACTATTTTTACGTAAGCCCCATCTATTTGAGATAATGAGGAAATCCCACTTCCACGAAGGTCCAATTTATTTATTTCCAAAAGCCTCAGAAAGCTCAAATTCGAGGAGTACATGCCTTTGCCTTTTAAGGTAATGAGTTTCTCTCCTGATATTCTGACAACTAAGTCACTTTTACGGTAAGAGAAATGATCACCGGCCCAGTCTGTATTCCAGCATTTCATCAACTCTTCCAACAATTTTCCATGGACTGTTTTCACTCCTTTGGCATCTAAAGAATAGCAAATGAGTCTTTCCATCACCTCTTGCTTAATTTCCTGCTCAGATGCAGGCAAAGCATTTATGTCTCTAAGTATATGAATGAAATCTTTATCGAGGAACTTCTCTTTAGAGACAGAACGCTCATAATCTTTATACTTATCTGCTATCCGAATCAAAGACCGGTAATTGTCACTCTCATAATTTTGTAGAAGCTTAAACCTTTGCGAGATAAATAAGTTCAATACTATCAGGTCTGTGACCTTTTGATGAGATGTATTCTTGTTATAGTGAGACTTCAAAATCTTATAAGATTTCTCAAGGTTCTCTATGGGAGATCCAAAATAAAGCGGGTAGACCATCAACTCATGGGCATGGTTCAATTGTTGACCGACAAGTTGCGATGAATAAATCTGCCTTTCTTCGGCTGCAGTTTTATACATTTCAAAAGCCTTCTCTTTCTGTTTAAACAGTTTTTTTTCATGCTCTCTAGAGTCCTGTAACTGTAAGTGCGCATCTTTTAAATCAACCAGAGCTTTTTCTGTTTCTGCTTTGCTTTTTTGAATTTCAAAGATGAAAACAAGTGTCACTAACATTAATGCAACCCCAGAGATAAATGATAATAAACAGACTTGTTTATTTCTTTTGATAAACAGTGACAGTTCCTTAAAAACTCCGGCTTTTTCAGCTAAAGTTGAATGGCCTTGTAAGTACTTAGTCAACTCATTCTTAAAGTTCTCAACTGACTGGTAACGTTCATCTTTATTCCAGGCTAAAGCTTTATTGACAACTGCATCAAGACTCTCAGGAATATTTTTGTCGGGGCAACGTTCCGAGGGAGGCACAACTTCATTATGCAATGTTGCGTTAAGAACAGTATTTAATCCCCCTTCTATGGGTGAATCATTTGTTAATATAGCATAGAGAATACCACCAAGAGCATAGATATCGGTTCTGGAATCAAGGATCTTTCCCTCTATAGTCTGTTCAGGTGCCATATAACCCGGCGTTCCCTTGAGGCCTTTCCCTGTTTTCAAATGATCTATTTTACGGCTCAAGCCCCAGTCACATACTTGGACTTCTCCATATTGACCAACTTGAATATTTGCGGGCTTAAGATCGAGGTGAACTATTTCTTGAGAGTGTGAATAAGCTATGGCGTCGCATACTTTGATAAAAATGTCTAACAGCTCATCGAGGTTTTTCTCTTGTTTATGAATAACATCTGCCAGAGTCTCACCGATCTTTAACTCCATCGTAAAGTATGGTAAATAGGTTTCAGTAAAGCCGTAGTCATAGACAGTCACTATATTTGGGTGACGCAGAGAGGCTGTTAGGCTGGCCTCTTCGAAAAAAACCTCGTAATCTTCTTCAGGTATATCGTCGTGTAGTTCTGCAAGGGCAATATGACGTTTCATCTTGCAGTCGTAGACTTTGAAGACATTTTTCTGAGCACCGGAAGCGATGAACTCCCTCTGTTGATAACGGTCAGGATTGTAAGCTTCCTTGCCTTCTACTTTTTCCCAGGAATCCTCAAAGTCATCTTCACAAAAATTCCCGAGATTTTCAAAGCCTTCCAAATCAGAGCTCATTACCTTACTTCAATCAATTCTCTTAAATTTGAAATTTCCTGCTTGAGACGGCGCTTAACACGGCTGCGCAGGGAGTAAACTGTGTCTTCTTTTATACCGAGCTCTTCGGCAATTTCGCGGGCATTTTTTTCTTGTAAACTTAAGCGGAAAACTTCTATCGCCTGCCCTTCAAACTTCTCTTTAACTTTTTCCATCGCCAGCCCGGCAACATACTCATTCCATTCGGTATCGATGATCTGCTCAATTTTGGATTCTGAAACACCCTCAATATTCTTCAGAAGCTTGTCTTTCTTATGACTCTCCATCTCATTCTTTCTAAAATGCGTAATGGATGTATTGCGAATAATTGTACTCAACCAGGTACGGAATTTTGCATTCTCTTTTCTGTACTCATAATTGGGCAAACCTTTCCAAACTTTTAAGAGGATCGATTGAACTAGGTCTTCTTCTTCGTAAAAGGATATATTAGACTTGCGTAAAACCATCTTCACAAAAGATTCATAAAATTGTACAAAATCTTCCCAGGCCTGATGATCATCTGGATTCTGAGCTCTTTGTATAAGAGTCTGTTGAGTATTCCAATCGTAATGCAACATACAAACTCCCTCATTTTTATCGTTATTGCCTAAAGATAAACTATAATCATTCCCTAACGGCATTACGAATTTTTTTAACTTTCTCAATGAGGGAAACTCCAGATACTTAAAACACACCAATTAAGACATTTAAGCAGATATAAACTCAATATATCAAAAAATCTGGACAGCTAATCTAAAAAAATTGTAATAAAAATAAGCTCACTTAAAATCTGAACGTCTATTGACTGCAGTCTCTAAGGCTGCTCCCTCACTGATTGAGATAAATCTTATATTTCCATCAATAAACAAAGCTACTGACTTACTGTTGTTATATTCGTAAATAGGATGCGTCTTGGAACTGGGATTGTACTCTGCATGATTAAGATCTGGGAGTGCGTGTGAATCACCAGGCCTGGTAGCTGGCATGATAAAAGGCTCCTTCTTACCTTCCAATTGTGCGATTTTTCTATAAGCATCTCGAAAATGTCTATTCATACCAAAATCTGAACGACCTTGAGGGTGTTGCTTCCCACCTGGCCGAGTCATGCGTAAAACTGGGCAGTACATCAAACTGTAGTAGGTAGTTCCTTTCTTCATTTGACGCCTAGCCCCTTTAGTGCCACCTGGCAAAAGTTCGCCGATAATTTCCTCAAAAACCATACGTGTCCAATTTGTCGTCTTGTCATCTTGGCGAACATGATAATTAGTGCTAGTCAGAAATATGTTACCATCATTGGATACAGTATACGAAACCGTACCTTGATACATCTGCTTTAAATTGCTAATTGTTGAAGCTGTACGACTAGCCTTCCTGGCTTTATTAAGTGAAGGCAACAGTATCGTCAATAACACTCCAATGATTGCTATTACGATAAGCATTTCAATCAGAGTAAACTTCTGGTTAATTCTCATTCATCACATCTCATATACTGTTATCAGTTAATATACATTAACAATGGATGGAAATGGAAATTAACAAACAATGAAAAATAATTGCTAATTTTTGAATATGGTGAAAAAATACCCTCGACAAAAAAGTCGATTAATATGCAGATTTATCCCGAAAAATTTGTGGAGAGTCGCCCATCCTCTTTTTAAAACATCTCGAAAAATAGTACGGATCATCAAAACCCAGCATTTGAGCAATCTCCCTGACTGTCATCCTGGTTGTTATTAATAAATTACAGGCCTTGTGCATCTTCATTTCAAGAACATACTCATTCGGTGAAGTCCCCGTTTTTTTCTTAAAAACCACCGAGAATCTTGAGACCGATAAATCCGCAACACGGGCCAATTCAGTCAAGCTGATCTGTACCTCAGAGTTATCGCGCATAAATTGAATAGCTTTGTCTACCGGGTCATCTATCTTGCCAAATGCCATGCGCTCTTGAAAGACCAGCTCAGCTAATAAGGGCCAAAGAAAACTACAATTATAAGCAACATTGACATAAGAAAGATCTTTCTCTAAAGAATCTATAAGCTGATCAAATAATCCAAGCCACTCTTTAGAAGCCGAAGTCCTGTGCCCGGCCATATTCTTCAACACTCAGTCTATCGACAAACTTTTGCATTCCCTCACCCAACAAATGAATCCATCCAACCTTCCAACCAGACTTACCGGATGAGCCATAAGTGTGTTGTTGATTTGGAGGCAGTACAAAGAACTGTCCTGCACTGACTTTGTAAGTCTTCGCGGCAAAGCTCGAAAACCCTTCACCATCAAAGCAGAACTGTACTACAAACTCATTTGTTCCTCGAGATCTCTCTACTAAGTGATTATGAGCATGTGGAAATAAACCGACGTCTGTTAAGTAAAGCTGTCTGACAAAAGGGTCTGCCGCCAGTTGTACTCTTAAATTCCTGGGAAGAACTATTAGCCTTTCGCGAGCAAAGCCTTCCTTTTTAAAAATTTCACTTTCCACAAAAATATAATCCATTAATTCTAATAATATACTTCATTCTTTTTTGCGATTTTTAAACTATTTTAAAATAAAATTTTGGATTTAATGATGAAAGATGATGTTTTGCGACTGTTCACAGAGACCTTTGCCAGCGAAGCAACGGTTTACTCTCAAGCTCCTGGAAGGCTGGAGATTCTTGGTAACCATACAGACTATAACGAAGGTTACGTTCTCAGTACTGCCGTTGACTGCTATACATTCATCGCTCTCAAACCGGTTACAGGAAATACCTGCCGAGTGATTAGTCCCGGCATTGCAGAAACAGTCAGAGACTTCTCTGTGAACGAAATAGGTGAAACGGCTATCGACAAAGACTGGCTTAATTATCTAAAAGGCACTCTCAGAGAGCTACAAAAAAGAGGTCATAAGCTCCCCGCTTTTGAAGCTGCCATTTTGAGTACTGTTCCTTTGTCTGCTGGCATGAGTAGCTCGGCATCTCTGGAAATTGCCCTCATTCAAAGCTTCTATCAACTCCTTGAATTGCCTGTTGATATCAGTGAAATGGCCAGAATAGGTCAAGGCTGTGAAAATAATTACATCGGTGCAAATACCGGATTAATGGACCAATTCTCATCTTTAGCCGGTCAAAAAGACAGTTTTGTACTCAGCGAATACCGCCACCTTAATGTACAGACTGTTCCGGTCCCACAAAATATATCACTAGTTGTTTTCAACTCTGGCGTTAAACATGACTTAAGTAAAGAATACAACGAACGTCGGTCTCAGTGTGAAGAATCCGTTGAAATTTTAAAACAGTTTTATCCTGATATCCAATCTTTGCGTGACATCAACCTCGAGCAACTGGCTGCTCAAGAAGCAAACTTTCCGGAAGAAGTCTACAAAAGAGCCCTTCACGTTGTAGGTGAAAATACCAGAGTCCACCAGGCTCTCGATTGTTTTAAAGAAAAGGATGTCGAAGGCTTTGCTCAATTATTATTTGAATCGCATGAAAGCTCAATCAACAATTTTGAAAACTCCTGCAGTGAACTCGACTTTCTAGTCGACATCGCCCACAGCTCTAACCTTTGCTATGGTGCACGCTTAAGTGGCGGTGGTTTTGGAGGAATCTCTATCCATCTTGTAGAAAGTAGACGTGCAGAAAATTACCAAAGCTTTGTCCAAAAAACTTTTAAAAACCGCTATGGTTTCACTCCGGACTCATTCATATGTCAAAGTGCACAAGGAGCTTTTGCTGAAACCATTTAAATAGACCGTTAGAATGTAAATTAACCCGAAAACTGCTAATTAATCTACAATCAAGATAATATTTTTATATTTAATGAAACAAGCTGTTATTGAAGATAAGATTTTGTTGGAACCTCGCCAACAAATATCTTATTGTATAAAAAATAATCACCCAAATTTTTGGGGTTCAAAAATTTCGAAACTCTTTAGGAAATTTAATTATGAGTCAATATTTTAAACATTTAGAACCAGTTAAAAGCCCAGTGTTGCAAATGCAACTGGATGAACTCGACCTTAACGAGCTTCAACAGGCTATTCAGCAATGTATCATCGATAAAGGCGCGCTAGCCATCCCTGAAAGCTACGAGCCAGCAGATTACTTCCCATTGAAACCTGAAAATAACGAACAAGAAAAACTTTATACAAAAGCTTTTGAAGCTGGTATAAATGCTATTCAAGATGGTAAAGTCGCTGCCTTTACAGTTGCCGGTGGCCAGGGAACACGCCTGGGCTACAATGGTCCAAAAGGAACTCTCCCCGTCAGCCCGGTCAAAAATAAGTCTCTTTTTCAAATCTTCGCTGAAAAGATTCTTGGGTATTCTGAAAAGTACAATGTCACGATCCCCTGGTACATCATGTGCAGCCCGCTTAATATCGAAGCGACCACTGCTTTTTTCAAAGAAAACCAATATTTTGGTTTTGATGAAAGTGACGTTAAATTCTTTGCTCAAGGCGTTATGCCGGCAACAGACTTTGAAGGCAAACTGCTCAAATCAAGTGAAGATTCTCTGGCATTCTCACCCAATGGCCATGGTGGCTCTCTAAAAGCACTGATCGATTCAGGTTCGATTGCCGATATGAAAGAACGTGGTATTGAACACCTATCTTACTTCCAGGTCGACAACCCGCTCATCAGTATTATCAACCCACTTTTCATCGGCCTGCACATCCTTAAAAACTCCGATATGTCGAGCCGTTCACTAACCAAAACGGGACCATTCGAAAAGCTTGGTAATTTCATCATTACTGAAGGCAAAATGACCATCATCGAATACTCCGATTTACCAGACGACAAAGCTCAAGAAACTGACCAAAATGGTCGTTTGCGTTATCGTGCTGGTAGTCCGGCCATTCACGTAATACGCCGTGACTTCATCGAGAAATTTGCTAATGACAGCCTCAGTCTGCCATACCATAGAGCTGAGAAGAAAGTACCTTATATCGATGCCATTGGAGAACTGATCAAACCGGAAACACCGAATGCCGTAAAATTCGAAACTTTCATCTTCGACGCTTTACCATTAGCCAATAACCCGATCATCCTCGAAGCTGACCGTGCTGAAGAATTCTCACCTGTCAAAAACAAAACTGGTGTCGACTCCCTCGAAAGCTCACAAAAAGATCAGATAGCCAAGGCTAAAGCCTGGTTAAAAACTGCCGGCCAGGAAATCCCTGAAAGTGAAACTGTTGAAATATCTTCAAAGTTTACTTCAATTGAAGATCTGAGAGGAATCACTCTGAGCATCGAAAAAACAGATGATGCTATTTACATAGATCTTAAGTAAATTTTCACAGGACTCACTCATTCGAGTGAGTCCTCCTCTAGAATTTTAAGTGGACTTTGTGAACGTCGTAAACAAAGTAAAAACTTCTTCAGCGTCCCCCAAAACCCTTTCGTGAACTTC
>JAKVBD010000066.1 GCA_022446985.1 Lentisphaerales bacterium | reverse complement strand
GGCTTTTGACAACTGGTTCTTTAGTTCCTTCAGCAGCAACTTCTACAGCATCAGCATTTTTGGAAAGGAAAGAAAAAAATTGCTTAAACGGCTTAACAAAAGCCTGCCATTCCGCTGATTCAAAAAAAGACTTTTTATCTTGAGCCATTGACCACCTTAAACTTCAAGACCAAGAGAACGCATTAATTGAAGAGCATTGCCATGAGTCACAATCCCCTCTTTCATCTTATAGTCAAACACCATTTTGCCATCTACGAACTGGTCTTCAAAATGCACATTACGAGCTTTTTCTTCGAGTTCATCGGCAATTTTTGTCAAAGATAAATCGTGAGTCGTCACAAAACCGGCCGCACCACCCTGGACTAGACTACGAATCACCGCAGATGCTCCATTGCAGCGATCACTGGAGTTCGTTCCATGGAGGATTTCATCGAAGAAAAATAAAACATTTTCATCTTCTTGAGCTAAATCGACAAGCTTTTTCAAGCGCAGAATTTCGGCATAAAAATGTGAGATGCCTTCTGCTAGAGAATCTTCTATCTGAATCGAACAACCCAGTTTTAATGGCGACAACTTCATAAATTTCGCATTCACTGGAGCTCCAGCCTGAGCCAGAACGATATTTATGCCAACAGTGCGTAGGAAAGTTGATTTCCCTGCCATATTTGAACCACTGATCAATAACAACTGAACAGGATCTCCAAGCTCTATATTATTCCTAACACAATCAGCAGGCTTTAGTAATGGGTGGCCGATCTCATCTGCATTTATGTAAGGCCCCTTCTCTACAAATTCAGGGAAATTATAATCCGGATTTTCAAAGTAGAATGTCGCGAGTGAAACTAAAGCTTCAAAATCAGCTCCCGCTTCTACCCACTTAGGAATACTACTACCAGCTACTGAACGCCAACGCTCAATCTTCATAGCATTTCGTAGATTTAAATGCAGCAAAATATTAAATGGCTGTATAGCTAAATTTGAACGGGTATTTTCGAAAGTATCAATGAGATAAGCAATCTGCTCAATTCTTTCTGAAGCTTTGATATTCTCGGTCTGAATATCTTCATTGATTTGAGTCATCATCGCACTTTCATATTTCTTTGACTCAAGAACTTTCAGAATAAGAGAGAGTTTTATGAGGTTTTTCTCTTTCGTAGCTATGCCTTCAGTTATCTTAGCGATCTTTCCTGCATAAGCATTCCCCAGAGCTAAATCGATAATGAGACAAATAAAAAATGGCCATGGACTTTCTCCTCTAAAAAGCCAGGCAATCAAACTACCTACGGATGCCAAACCAATAAATAAAGAAAAGTAATAAACAAAAGGATTATAAATTTTTGAACCTTCAGCTGACCAGGACTTTAAAGTACTGATCTCAAGATTCTCAGTTGCCTCTATATCAAGCTCGGCAAATTTAGCGATAAGCTCTTTATCTTCTGCCAACTCTTTGATCGCTTCCTGACGCTTTTGCAAAGTGTTTGCATCTGCCGGATTCAATAACCAATCAGCTAACCTTTGGCGACCAAAAGCAGTGACACAAAGACTCATTTTTTGAAAAAGAGATGCTTTCCCAAAGAGATTCAAGTCTCCAGAGAAAAGATGTTCGTGATCAATAAATTCTTCGCCAGAAAGTCCATCTTCCTGCCAATCACCATCAATGCGGCGAATACCAGCTTCATAGAAATCTATTCTCTTTTGAGCTCTGTCTGCCTCTTTGAGTTTATTTTCATGAAATAAAACAATCAGACCAAAAATTCCAGCAGGAATCAGCGCCCAGAAGTAACTTATTTCCCCGGCAAGAAGAGCATAAGCCAAAGTCAAACAGGCAATAACAAAGGAGACAACTCTTAAAGCGATGAACTTACCATCGCCTGAAGTAACTGCCTGTTTTTGCGCTTCCTGCTCAGCAATGAGCTTTTTATATACGTGAACTCTATCCTGACGGGATACCATAGGCTATTTTCCGTTTAGGAATAGGATGATGTCGCCATCCTTAACGATGTATTCTTTACCTTCGACACGCATAAGACCAGCTTCTTTCACAGCCTTTTCAGATCCTAAACGATCGAAGTCTTCAAAATTTTTAACTTCTGCACGGATAAATAACTTTTCGAAGTCTGAGTGAATGACACTCGCAGCTTGCGGAGCTGTCCATCCTTGGCGAATTGTCCAGGCTCTCACTTCGATTTCACCAGCTGTAAGATAAGTAATCAAGCCAAGAGTTTTGTAACTTCTTTTGATCAAACGATCCAGACCAGACTCATCAAGACCTAAAGACTCTAAAAACTCCTGAGCTTCTTCGCCATCAAGCTGGGCAATTTCTTCTTCAATTGCAGCACAAACTGGAACAACTTCAGCATTTTCAGTTGCTGCAAATTCTCTGACCTTCTGAACCATTTCATTGTCCATCTCAGGAAGATCGTCTTCTCCAACATTTGCAACGTAAATGATCGGCTTATCTGTAAGGAATTTATATTCTTTAACAGCGTCCAATTCTTCATCAGTAAGATCTAGAACACGTAAACTTAAGTTCGTCTCAAGATGCGCCGCCATCTTTTTCATGATTTCCATCTGCTTCTTAGCCTGGGCATCATTTCCTTTGGCTTTCTTTGAAAGCCTTTCCATCGTCTTTTCACAACGCTCAAGGTCAGAAAGAATAAGCTCAAGATTAATCGTATCGATATCTGCTACTGGGTCTACTTTACCATCGACGTGAACGACATTGTCATTTTGGAAACAGCGCACTACGTGAACGATGGCATCAACGTGGTGAATATTATCCAAGAACTGATTACCACGACCTTCACCTTTTGATGCACCGCGTACAAGACCGGCAATATCTACAAACTCAATTGTTGCATACTGAGTATTTTTAGGCTGAACTAACTCAACTAATCTATCTACACGTGGATCAGGAACTGTAACTACACCGACATTCGGGTCAATCGTACAGAATGGATAGTTAGCAGCTTCTGCACCTGCCTTGGTTATAGCATTAAAAAGAGTTGACTTGCCGACATTTGGTAAACCGACAATTCCACAAGATAAACCAGCCATATTTAAAACCTTTATTGAATGAAATTCTTTAATGCCCATAAATTCCCGTTAATTAGATGAAATTCAACTGGAAAGAATAATTAAGAGGGTAAATAACAAAGCTTGTGTTCGGGATTCTTAATCCATAGCTTTTTAGAGAGTGAAGTTTGATGCCGTATATTGATAATGTAGTATAAAGAAAACAATTGAGGAGATATAAATGTCAAAAGAAATTGAACGTAAATTTATGGTGAAGGGTGAGCCTTGGTTAGACCATAAAGGTATGAAAATTCAGCAGGGTTACATCGCCAAAAGTCACTCAACTGTAAGAATCAGAACCAGCGAAAAAAAAGCCTGGTTAACGATTAAAGGCAAAACAAAGGGAATTTCGCGTACAGAATTCGAGTACAAAATTCCAATTGAAGATGCCAATGCCATGCTGGATGAGTTCTGTGGTATTCAAAGGATCGTCAAAACTCGTTATATTATTCCTTACGAAGGGTACAATTGGGAAGTTGATGTTTTCGAGGGTCAAAATGCCGGTCTGGTCATAGCTGAAGTTGAACTTGAAAGTGAGTCAGACACACCAAAGCTTCCTGAATGGGTTGGCGAAGAAGTTACTTTTGATGCTCGCTACTATAACTCAAAACTTCTAAGAAACCCTTGGCCATTTAAATTCTAAGAATAGGGTGTAGAATGCTTTCTAAATTTCCTGTAGGGCTATTTTTCCTTTTCTCATTCATGATGATTCTTCAGGGAGCGCGACTACCTGAGGAGGTCAACAAGTACAGTTTTTTGATCAACGACATCCGCAACAAATGTCTAAAACGCGACTACCAACAATCGTTAAAACTATTTGAGGTCTGGTTCAAAGGGATTGCTGACAAATCGCTAAACAACTATATCAAAAGCCAGCAATCACTTGTTGAAGAAGCTCAACAAATTTTTAAAAACCTACAAAATGTCAGTGAAGAAAAAATATCGGGAACTGCTTTTCCAATTGATAAAAAGAAAGCTTTGGCAAGCTCTATAAAAGCCGGCACCCTCATTTATAAACTTTCTCTCGGAAGTGGCTTTAAAACGGAGACAATCCCAATAAATGAACTCCCCGCACTTTCACTTTACTATCTGCTGAAAAATGTTGCGCCTGAGTCTTATTTGCTGGATACAGCCAAAATCCTTATCCTGGACCAACAGTATCAATCTGCTAAAAACCTTATCGCTAAAGCAAAAAAAGCGAATCAAGATATAGCTCCTTTAGCACCGCTCTATAAAAACTGGCAGGCAACTGAAGAAATTCTCAGTTTCCACAAACAACTTTTGGAAATCTGCGAAAACATAAATAACTACACACTCTCATCCGTCCCTGCAAAACTTAAGCCTATCTTACTCCGTACCGAAGAAAATGACTTTCTCAAAGCGCTTTATTCCAACTGTCTTGCCACTCTTTATAGCCATTATAACACTGCCTTTGAAAATCGCCGTAAAAAGGAACTGGAGTTATTTACAAACTTCCCTGCTCAGAAAGGCGAAATAGCTAGTATTGAATGCCTTAATTACCCCGGGCAAAAATATCAGATCTACCTACCTCAACAGTACGATTTTGAAGGCCACACTAAACTGCCTATCGTTTTCACCTTCCACCCGGGAGGCAAAAGTCTAATAAATAAATTTAAAAAAGTCGCCGATGAGCTCGGTCTCATAATTATCGCTCACCCACCTACTCGCGGGAGGCTTAACTGGTACCATATCAAACTTGGCTGGTATGCGCTTATGCGTGATATCCCGAGAAGGATCCACTTTGACCCTTCTAGACAATTTGCTTCCGGAAATAACGGTGGAGGCTACTATGTTTATCCATTTGCGCGAACATTTTCTCATAAAATCTCGGGTATTATCCCCATGGGCGGCTGGCTCGCAAATCAAAAAGATCCTATTTTAAACTGGTACAGAAAAGGACTCTTGGTTGGACGAACAACTGGAGATGATGACAACGGCAAGCACTATCTGTGGACAGATAAAGAACACCTCGACAAGTTCAATGTTGTCATCAAAGACTGGTTTCATGAAAGACGAACGCCTTCACCACCTGAAATTCTCACAAAAGTTTTTACCTGGTTATTTGAGCAAAGGACTCCTTCTGTAGCCGAAGACGTATTAAAAGGTAGTCAATTTAAAGATGAAATAGAACAAAAAGTTTCGATCGGTAAGATAACCGATGCCATAAACTCGTGCCTATACACAATTCTGTACAAGCCTTATACATATGAAGCAATTGAAGCATCCAAAGCTTTTGAAGTAATTATAGAAAATCACAGTGAGGAAATATTAAAATCTTATTCTGCTACTGAGTCTCTCAAGGAGAGCATACTTGTTGCAGACTTTATTGGAAACTACATGTTCATGGCTGCTTTACACGGAGAAGACAAGGCCTTCAACTGCTGCCTTCATATGCTCAAAAAATACTCAAAAACTAATCATTGGCGATATCAAGTAGCATGGTTCATGGCAACATCTAAGTATCCAAAAATAAGAAACAACCAGGAAGCTGCAGTTGTTCTTTCTACAGTCAAACTTGCTGATAATACAGATACAAAAATTCTTAAAGCGGCAGTCTACTTAGGAATTGGAAAAGATTATGAAGCTGAAGAGCTCTATAATTCTATAATGCAAGACGTTACAGCTGAGAAAGATTACCACTCGGCTATGTATAAAACCTTAAAAAGGCTGATGAACAAGTAAATTTACTTGATCTTGTCGATAAGCTTTTTTGCGAGCTGGTAATTGGCGTTTATCTCAAGAGCCTGAGTCAAATCCTTTTTGGCAGCTTCAACATTCCCTTCTTCTAAGTAAAGAGTCGCGCGAAGAGTAAGTAAAGCTGAACTTGGTTTCTCAGATATACGCTCAGACAGAGCTTTGACCTGATGTTGAGGACCGTGGTGGGCCATAACGGCTGTTGTTATTAGACAAAAGAAAACAAAAGAAAATTTCATTTTAGGCTCTTTTTAATTTAAATTTTAAAGCCCGCCAGCGAGATCTAAGTAAATGCCAGGGACTAAAACTGATGTCGGTGTAGTAAGAATGCTGAAAATCTTCTGCGGCTTTAAAGTTATCCGCTCCGAGGATCTCACTACACTTGTTTTTTACTTTAATAATTTGATCCTTAGAAACTGCCTTAAAGAGTGGCGTTGTCAACGGATCCATACTAATTAAATGGCAAAATATCCAATCCAACTCTAAATAATTGTCTGCAACTATAACCCTCCCTAAAGGATAAGGCTTTCCGCCTCTAGGCCCCTTAACATGCAAAGCATTTATACCATCTGCTATATGAAGAATGCAGTTAACTTTCTCGGCATTTTTAAGAACCATTTTTCCAAAGCGGACTGGATCATTGGCACAAAGATTATGTCTGAAAAACTTGCGGCTGCCTGTTATGCATCCATAAAGGTTTTTAGTAGCTGCAGTAAACATAAACTGCTGGTGAACCTTAAGTTTTGGCACATTAATTATAGCCTGCCAGTCATTTAACTCAGCAGCGACAGTTAGTTGCCCATAGTTCTTATCGCCCTCAACGCCTTCATAGGGCTGATTCTTCTTAAACTCAACAACCTGAATTCCTCGCTCGAGACACTCATCATAGACTTTGTGAAATTTTAAGCTTTTCTCACAGGTTCCAAACGCAGGGGACTCACCTATTCCAACTTTACAGCCAGCTTCAAGTAAAAGCTCAGCTATTGACATGTAAAAATCAGGGTGAGTCGTCGAACAGCCGTCTGCTTCCTCTGGCATAACGAAGTTTGGCTTGAGCAAAACTTTAGTATTACCCTGAAGGAGATTCTTAAAACCTCCTTCAGATTCAAAAGCTTTTGTCAGCAGGTCTTTTATTTCCTGCCGATTGTAGGCCGACTGTTTGAGTAGCTGTAGCATACGTCTTTAAGAAATGGCCTTATCGACAATTTCCTGAGCTTCAGCCAGGATCTTTTCGAGGTGAGCTTCATCGACAAAAGACTCTGCATAAATTTTGTAGATATCTTCTGTGCCTGAAGGACGAGCTGCAAACCAGCCATTCTGAGAACAAACTTTTAAACCGCCAATTGCAGCCTCGTTTCCGGGAGCATGGCTTAACTTGGCCGTAATCTCATCTCCTGCGAGCTCAGTAGCACTGATATCTTCTGGTGCCAATTTCTTTAAATTAGCTTTCTGCTCAGGTGTAGCAACAGCATCTGTTCTTTTGTAAACTGGCGAACCGAAACGCTCTTCCAGTTCCTGGTAGTGTTGACCTGGATCTTTACCGGTTACGGCAATGATCTCAGCTGCAAGTAAACATAGAATGATACCATCCTTGTCTGTACTCCAAACAGTTCCATCCTTTCTCAAGAAAGAGGCTCCGGCACTTTCTTCTCCGCCGAAGCCAAATTCGCCATAGAACAAACCATCGACAAACCATTTAAAACCAACTGGCACTTCACAGAGTGGTTTCTGTAAATCTTCTGCAACCTTGTCAATCATGCTACTACTGACCAAAGTCTTACCGATCTTAGCTGTAGCAGGCCAATCTTTACGATGCGAAAAAAGATACTTAATGGCAACTGCCAGATAGTGATTGGGATTCATCAAACCAACAGAAGGAGTAACGATACCATGACGATCACTATCTGTGTCATTACCAAAAGCAATATCATATGAGTCTTTCAAGTCAATCAAACCGGACATTGCCCATGGAGACGAACAATCCATCCGGATCTTACCGTCTTTATCCAGTGGCATAAATGAAAAAGTTTTATCGATATCTTCATTTACGACAGTGATGTCTAGATTATACTTTTCAGCAATTGGCTTCCAGTAAGGTAAACTGGCTCCACCAAGAGGATCTGCACCAATTTTCACTCCGGCTTTACTGATCGCCTCCATATCTATAACCTTAGCAAGATCATCGACATAGTTAGGGACATAGTCACATGCCTGAACATTTGACATTTTCATCGCTTCCTCAAAAGGTACGCGATTCACATCGGCTCTAGCGTCATTTAAAATCTGATTGGCACGCTTCTCTATAATGTTTGTAATTTCAGTATTAGCCGGTCCACCATCTGGAGGATTGTACTTAAAGCCGCCATCTTCTGGAGGATTGTGAGAAGGAGTGATAACTATGCCATCAGCAAGGCCTTCAGTTCGACCTTCGTTGTAAGTTAAAATTGCGTGAGAAATTACCGGTGTTGGAGTTATTCCAAAACCTTCTTGATAACGAACTTCAACACCATTTGCTGCTAAAACTTCTATTGTTGATTTGAGAGCCAACTCACTTAAAGCGTGTGAATCTACGCCAATATAAAGTGGGCCATCAACTCCCTGAGACTTTCTGTATTCGCATAGTGCCTGACTGATGGAAAGAATGTGAAACTCATTGAAACTTCCCTTAAGAGAACTTCCTCTGTGCCCGGATGTACCAAAAGCGACAGGTTCAACAGGGTATCTTCCCTCTTCATAATAAGCATCTTTCAATTTATCTAAATCGATCAATTTATCTGCATCTGGTTTCTTACCTGCACCAGGATGAATCGCCATACGGCCTCCTCAAAATTGTTTTTATGTACCCACTTTACTTTCTAGTATACTGCTTGATCATTACACATCAATATATGCCAAGCTCAAATTCTACTTGAGTGTCCCTCAATCGACTCTTCTACAACTCGCAAATATTGAGGACTTGGCCTCTCCACAGTTAAATCTCTGATTAGCCTAATGTACGGCCAATTTAGACTTGAGAGTCAAATCAGCAAAGGATCTTGTTTTTAGTTTGAGATTATATTCAAGAATGCTGAAGTGAATATTATGCCCAAGGTTAATAACGCTGCCACCACCAGTACTCTTATAAGCAAGCATGCCTTAGTCGCTGACGATAACTGAGCCAACCTAAAATTGGTAAAGATTTCCTTTTAAAAAATATTGATTTCGATTCAGTTACGGCTTCCTAAAACCTGAATACTATGGCTTACCTGGAAACTCATGAAGCAGATATCATTTTCATGGATTGCCTTATGTCAGAAATGGATGGCTTTGCAACTACCAGAAGAATTAAAAATATGAATACTTATAACCACACACCAGTTATTGCTCTTACAGCCAATACCATGAAAGAATATAAGGTGCTTAAAAAGCGTTATGGATGGCTTTCTTGCCAAGCCATTTAATAGAGACGATTGACAGAAAGTAGAGACTGAGACCTTTCATCGATCTGCATAAAAACTTTCAAGTATTAACAATGATTCATCAGCATAAGAATTATGTAAAAATGGGAAAAAAATCGCTAAACGGCTTCTGTTTAAAAACTCAAAAGCCGATTGGCTGAAACACTGGTATTCCTACTGTTATTTCGGATCCAATAAATGATCTGGTAAATGCTTCACATCCGGGCAGCCAAGCTGCTCCATCACCTGCTGTAACTGCTGCTTTAGCATAGTAAGTGTATGATCGCCACCATATTTACCTAAAGCTCCAACTCCAAACATTGGAGTTCGTCCCATCCAGGTGAAGTGAGCACCTGAAGCCATGGCTACTGCGACATCCGGCCCAGATCTTAGACCACTATCAATCATCACAGTTAGCTTATCTGAAAACTCTTTCGCTAACTCTTGAAGAGGTTTAATGGTAGACTGACCTGCATCCAACTGACGACCGCCATGATTGGAGACGATGATACCATCGATCCCAAGCTTAACTGCCAGTTCTGCATCTTCCGGATTCACAACGCCTTTGATAACCAGATTACCTTTCCAGCGACTGCGAATAGCATCAATTTTCTTCTCAGTTAAACGACCGGAAAAGGTTTTATTCATAAACAAACCCAGGTGCTTCATATTTAAACCTTTTGGAATGTAAGGCTTCATAGTCTGAAACTCGGGCTTGCCGGCCATTAACTGCTCTATGACCCACTTAGGCGAACCCATCATTTGCAGGATATTTCTCAATGTCATTCTAGGAGGAATCGAAAGACCGTTTTTAATTTCTTTCGGACGGTAAGCAAATGTTGGAGTGTCGGCCAGCATGACAAGTGTCTCACAACCTGCCGCTTCTGCACGGGTCAATAATTCATCTCGTAGCTTGTCCTCAGCCGGATGATACAACTGAAAAAAGAAATTTCCGTCAGTGATTTTTGAGACTTCTTCAATACTCGCTGTACCAACAGTACTCAAGGTAAAAGGTACATTGTGATCTTTTGCTGCCTGAGCCAGAATTTCACAGGCTTTCGGCCACATCAAGCCTTGAAGACCAATAGGCGCAATTCCGAAAGGAGCATCATACGTTTTCCCAAAGAGCTCAGTCTTTTGGGAAGCTCCGTCATAATCGCGTAGATACACAGGGCTAAGTTGCATATCTCGAATTTCACGAGTGTTCCGCTCAATATTTATATTTGAGAAGCAACCACCAGTTAAATAGTCATAGGCAAAACCAGGCATGCGACGCCTGGCCTGCTCTTGAAGCATTTCTACAGAAGGTAAATTCGAATTAAAATAGGACATATCTTATCTCTAAAATTTAATCATGACGCTTTAAATGTGCCATTTTTTTTAGTATAAAAGTATATTTTATTGACAAAAACATAAATCTTGTAGTTAATTTATACAAATAAATAGTCAACACTTATAAAAGCTCTTAAGGGTGTAAAAAAGGCCCCCCTGAAAATGGGCGGCCTTTTGGATTACCACACGAGATTTATTTTGACCACTCTATGCAGGTCTGTGATGAAGAACCAAGATTATCGATTCCAAGCTCGACAACATCACCTGGTTTTAGATACTGTGGTGGGTCAAAACCAAGACCAACACCTGCCGGCGTGCCAGTTGAAATGACATCACCCGGTTCAAGAGTCATAAATTCACTGAGATAGCTTACAACAGTCGGCACATCAAAAATAAGATTCGCAGTTGTACCATTCTGCTTAATTTCGCCATTTACCTTTAGCCACATCTTGAGATTATTGACGTCTTCAATCTCATCCTTGGTAGCGATGAATGGGCCTAAAGGCGCAAAAGTATCGCAGCTCTTACCTTTCACCCACTGGCCTCCCATCTCTAGCTGATATGCTCTCTCTGAGTAATCATTGTGAAGGCAGTATCCTGCAACATAGTCAAGTGCTTCCTCTTTAGACACGTAGCTTGCTTTTTTGCCGATCACTACAGCGAGCTCAACTTCCCAGTCTGTCTTTTCACTGCCACGAGGAATAACAAGATTGTCATTTGGGCCAACAAGTGAACTTGTCGCTTTAAAGAAAACAACCGGCTCTTTTGGGGCTTCCATACCAGACTCTTCAGCGTGATCTTTAAAGTTAAGTCCAATACAGATAATTTTGCCAGGTTTCTTGACCACAGCACCAAGGCGTTCGTCATCGCTCACTTCTGGAAGATCTGCACCTTGAGTTTTAACCCATGCAGCCAAACGATTCAGACCATCATTTGCAAAAAATTCATCAGTATAATCTTCGCCGAAAGCTGAAACATCTACTTTTCTACCCTCTTCTAAGATCAAACCCGGCTTTTCTGAGCCCAGTGCACCAAATCTAAATAATTTCATTTTATATCCTCTACATTTTTAAAATTTATTCTACCGGCTAGACGCCAGTGCTCCCAGGGATTGTCCAACACCATAATTCTAGACAGGATCAACAAGATTTATTCGGGAAATATCATCTCTAAAAAAGAATTTATAAAAAAGCCCCTCTTGTTGACCTTTATCGATCATCTGACTTATGTCTAATACATCCTCTCCTACGTCGATTTATACCTTTAGAGTATTGAAACCACCATCTATCAAATAATCAGAACCAGTAATAAATGCCGATTCATCTGAAGCTAAAAATAAGGCGAGAGAACCGATCTCTTCCGGTTTTCCCATTCGACCAATAGGCTGAGTCGCTGAAAGCTTCTCAAACATTTCCTGTTCCTGTCCCGGATAGGTCTTCTTCAAGTAACCATCCACAAATGGTGTGTGAACTCTTGCTGGAGAAATAGAGTTACAGCGAATATTATCTTTCAGGTAATCGACTGCCACTGACTTAGTCATACTGAAAACAGCACCTTTACTCATGCTGTAAGCAAATCTGTCAGGAATACCGATTGTTGCAGCGATTGATACCATGTTCACAATGGCCCCACCGCCATTTGCCAAAAACTTTTTAACCGCTGCATTTAGACAATTATAAGCGCCTTTAATGTTCACAGAGTAAATTCGATCTAAATCTTCAGAGTTTACTTCGTGTACTTTACCGATATGAGCAATCCCCGCGTTATTGACCAAAGTCGTCAAAGCTCCAAAGTCTTCTTCGACTGCAGAAAAAGTCTCACTCACTTCACTGAAATCAGTCACATTACAGACATATGCCTTGGCCGTTCCGCCAGAATTATTAATACGGCTTGCAACTGCTATTGCATTCTCTTCATTTAAATCAACAACTGCAACTTTGGCGCCTTCTGCACCGAATCGCATGGCGATAGCTTCACCAATGCCGGAACCTGCACCTGTTACAACTGCAACTTTATCTTCTAATCTGCTCATAAATTTATCCTATATCATACCAAAAATTTCTATTTTACAGAGAAACACCACGCTTCCAGGGAATAAAATCTTCTTGCCCAAGAATCTCTGCTTTACATTTTTCTTCACCACTGGCAACTGCTATACATTTTTTCAATAATTCAGATGCTGCTTGTTCAAGCGATAATTCACCATTTATTATCTTACCTGAATCAAAATCGATAATATCCGACATTTTATTCGCTAAAAAAGTATTTGAAGAGATCTTCAATGTAGGAGTGATCGGATTGCCTGTTGGAGTTCCTAAACCTGTTGAGAAAAGAATAAGATTCGCACCTGCACCAGCAAGACCAGTTGTCGACTCAACATCATTTCCTGGTGTATTCAGTAAGGTAAGACCACTCTCTGTAACATAGCCAGGGTAATCCTGAACATCAACAACCGGTGATGAACCACCCTTCTTAGCTGCACCAGCAGACTTCATCGCATCGGTAATCAAACCGTCTTTGATATTTCCTGGCGATGGGTTGTTATCCATACTGCTACCTACTGCTTCAGCGGCATTTTGGTAGCGATCCATAAGATCAACAAAACGAGCAGCTATGTCGTCATTGACGCAACGATCAACAACTTCCTGTTCAACTCCGACTAATTCTGGGAATTCAGATAAAATAACAGATCCACCCAAAGCAACCAACATATCAGCAGTTTTACCGATACAAGGATTTGCGGATATACCAGAGAAGCCATCGGAACCACCGCATTCAACACCAATCACCAGTTTCGAGACCGGTACATCTTCGCGCTCTGATTTATTGGCTTCCATTAAACTCGTAAATGTCGCTTTAATTGCGTCTGAAAGTAATTCTTCTTCAGAGGTGTAGCGTTGCTGTTCAAAGCAAAGAAGTGGTTTATCTAAATCAGGATTTAACTCGTGCACTTTAGCTTTAAGAAGATTGATCTGGGCTTTTTGGCAACCAAGACTAAGAACTGTCGCACCGGCAACATTTGGGTGACAAACATAAGAAGCTAGAAGTTGACAAAGCATTTCCGAATCTTCATCTGTACCGCCACACCCACTTTCGTGTGTTAAAAAACGTATTCCATCGACATTTTCAAAGAGGCGTGATTTTGCTGCTGTTTCGGCCTGTTGTTTAGAATATTCTTGAATTTCCTCTGTGGTCTTCCCTGCCTTATACATATCGACAAGTTCACTGACCATCACTTCATACTTATTTGTCGTATCGTAGCCAAGCTGCTTCGTGAATGCTTCGCGAACAACGCGAACATTGCGGTTCTGACAAAAAACTAAAGGAATTACCAACCAGTTATTAGCCGTACCAACACGACCATCCTTTCTGACAAAACCTTTAAAAGTCGCTCCGGTAAATGCGTCTACTTCTGGATGATTCCAATTAAAATCTCTTCTCGCGCCAACTTCTGCTGCTGTGTGAATGACATTTTGCGTCGTTATCGCGCCACCTTTAGGAATCTCCTCAAGAGCACGTCCAACAGGTACACCATATAAATAGAGGATATCGTCCTTGGAAAAGCTCTCTAAAGCCATTTTATGTTTCGCACGAACTGAGCTGACAACTGTTATAATTTCGCCGCTAAACTCAACTGACTCTCCCGAATCAAAATCTTTTAAGGCAACAAGTAAATTGTCTTTCTCACTTATCTTTAAAACTGGTGAATGCATATATCTCTCTTAAAAGTAATTTATAAATTATAATAATTAATATGCATAACTATCGTTTATAAAAAATTATTTTGCAAGTAAAATAATTTTTTTAATTATAGAATATCATTTTAAATATGAGGGATTTGCAACAAAAAAATGAGTTTAATTTAGGAAATATATAAATTTTTTAACTTTTTTTAATTTTTTCTTGCGAGATTGAAAAAATGGTTGCGAATTTAACATAAAACCACCATCGTCGTGGCGAGGTGTGAGATTAATTTATATTTAGGAGTTAATAGTATGGACGGATTCAATCGTAGAGCCTTCGTTAAAGCTTCAGCGGCTGCTGGTGCAATGAGTTCAGTTAAAGCTTTCTCTGTTGCTAAGCCAACAGCAAACGATACAGAATTAAAAGTAGCCGTAGTTGGTTGCGGTGGTCGTGGTACTGGTGCTGCAGTTCAAGCTCTAAACGTTCGCAAAGGTATCAAAGTAGTTGCTATGGCTGATGCATTTGGTGATAAAGTACAGAGTAGCTACGATAAAATGAAAAGAGTTCATGGTGACCGCATTGACGTTCCTGAGTCTGCGCGTTTCTCTGGTTTTGATGCTTACAAAAAAGCTATCGATACAGACTGTGACATCGTAATACTTGCAACTCCTCCTCATTTCCGTCCAATTCACCTGGAGTATGCAGTCGAGAAGAAAAAACACGTTTTCATGGAAAAGCCAGTTGCTGTAGATGGCCCTGGTATTCGCTCTGTTATTGCTTCTTCTGCTAAAGCAAAATCGAATAACACTATGTTAACAGTCGGTCTTCAGCGTCGTCACCAGTTCGACTACAATGAGTCAGTCGCTCAGTGTCAGAATGGTGCTATCGGTGATTTCCAGTACGCTCAAGTATGGTGGAACTCTGGTGGTGTTTGGACTCGTCCTCGTCAGGAAGGTCAGACTGAGATGGAGTACCAAATGAGAAACTGGTATTACTTCAACTGGCTTTGTGGTGATCACATCGTTGAACAGCACATTCACAACCTTGACGTTATCAACTGGATTAAAGGTACATACCCAACTAAAGCTTCTGGTATGGGTGGTCGTCAGGTGCGCAATGGTATCGATAATGGCGAAATCTATGATCATTTCTCCGTTGTTTACGATTATGCCGATGGCTCACAGATGTTCAGTCAGGCTCGTCACATTCCGAACTGTGATAACAAAGTTTCTGAAATCGCTTACGGTACTAAAGGTAAGTGTGAATTCGGTCGCCACAGCATCACTGACAGAAGCGGTAAAAGAACTTGGCGCTTCAAAGGTAAAAAAGTTTCTGGTCACCAACACGAGTGGGTAGACATGATCAACGCTCTTGATAAAGGCGAAATTTTAAATGAAGGTGAGTACGGCGCATACTCTACTCTAACTTCTATTCTTGGCCGTATGGCAACATACTACGGTAAAGAAATTACTTGGGAGCAAGCCCTTAACTCTGAGCTTAAACTGGCTCCTGAAGCTTACGAGTGGTCTGCAAACCCACCAACATTACCAAATTCAAATGGTCGTTACACAATCCCTATGCCGGGTAAAAACAAACCATTCTAATTTGCGATAGCTTCTAAATAGTCACAGAGTCGGTAAGGTGCATTTCTTACCGGCTTTTTTTATTTTTCACTGCAGTATCTCAGAAATCTCTGGCTAATTTAAAGAAAATGAATTTTCGTAAGGACTAGCATGAGCTCTCCCAACTACTTAAAAAGTGAACAATTCTCACTGATCGCTCCAGCAAAGCAAAACTCTGACCACCCTCCCCGCATTCTAATTCTCTATGGTTCTCTACGGGCACGCTCCTACTCCAGATTACTTGCAGAAGAGGCTGGTAGAATTCTCGAATATATGGGAGCAGAAGTTAAATTTTTCGATCCCAAAGGACTACCTGTTTTTGATCAGGAAAATGAAGTTGAACACCCAAAAGTGCAAGAACTTCGCGAGTTGAGTATTTGGTCAGAAGGCCAAGTCTGGTCATCTCCTGAACTGCACGGAAATATTTCCGGTCTTATGAAAACTCAAATTGATTGGATTCCACTTTCAGTCGGAGCTATGAGACCCACCCAAGGAAGAACTCTGGCAGTCATGCAAGTCAGCGGTGGTTCCCAAAGCTTCAATGCCGTCAATTCTCTAAGAGTTCTTGGACGCTGGATGCGCATGATCACCATCCCAAATCAATCTTCTGTGGCGAAGGCTTATCAAGAATTCCATGAAGACGGTACTATGAAGGACTCTGCCTTCCGCGATCGTGTTATCGATGTTATGGAAGAACTCATGCGCTTTACATATATGACCCGAGACAACGCTGATTTCCTTGTTGATCGTTACAGCGAACGTAAAGAACGAGAAACTCAGGCTAGGAACCTAAAAAAACTCTAAGTTCAAATCAAATAGTAACTCATAACAATTACAAAGATCTGCTAATTCAGCTCCTTTACCCTTAGGAAGCCTAGAACTAAGATTTATAATATTAACTTTAGTTTTGCACTTCATTTTTGAGTTTATTGTTAACCGTTTTAATCAACTTCAGAAATTGATTAAAACGGGCTAATTTGAGTTCCTCAATCTTTGGTTTAACTGTACGTCCTGATTCAATATTGCCTTAATTTCGAGATACTCTGCAGGTTTTAAGAGTTCTTGTACAGTAACATTTTCAGCGCCTCCAATGACTTCAGCAATCCATAGTATGACTTCTTCAATTTGTAGCCAACAAAAGTCAACAGTTGCGATGTCATTTATTCTCTGGCGTTGATTTCTAAATAACTCACCGAGTATCCATAAATCATTGTTATTCTTGTATAGACTGAACATAGCATGGATCATGCAAGCAGTGCTCATGCAGGCGATTTGAACATTGAATTTAGTTAACTGGCAACCTGCTATGCCAAGGTACTGCTTCAGCTTCTTAAAATTTACCTTGATACTCCTGTGCTTTGAATATATTTTAATGGCCTGAACATAAGAAAATTACAGGTCACTGGTGATGATCATGACCCATTTTTTTGTTCTGGAAAAACGGGAGAAAAATATTTTCACTTCTCCAACACCATTCATTTTACAAACGACTTCGATGTAATGGCTATTTAGGAATTTACACCTCTTAGTGCCTTTTTATTTCACCTGAAGTCTGCGAAATTGTCCTAAGGTATATTTCCCAGAGTTGTACGTAAAAAGCCTTGTACCTTCTTTAATCCCACCAACATAGTGCACGGATGGTCGTCCTTCAGTAATTTTATTTGCCAGGGACTTACAGAAAAACAAAGTGTCAAAGAGGACATAATCTGCAGTTATCCCATTGTAGACCGCCCTGCCAGTCAGTTGGCAGGCAAGAGTTATTTTGTCCTGAGTCAATTCACGGGAATGCTTGCTGAGCTGTGATTTATTGGCGGCCTTGGCCTTCTTTTTAGCTTAACTGACTAAACAAAAATCAAGGATACAGCGAAGGCCTCAACGAATGACTGACAAACCTAAAAACTTATAACCTTGATTCCAGCCACCACTTGTATGATCATGTACTTTACTGACGCCTTCAATTTTACGGTCACTTTAAGATATCAAGCTGTCATCAAGAACTAAATAGCTTAGAGAATCAATTGTATCTGTTATCGAACAACTCAGAAGTTTTTTAACAAATTTGACCTGCATCCTGCATGTCTTTTATACTCTGAGTGGGCAAATTATTTTTCAATTTTTACGCTTTTATTCATGTAGTTGAATAAGCTGGCAAAGTCGATGGAAAATTTAGTTTTAAGCTCCTTGATACTAAAGCGATTGGTCCGTAAGTTCATCCTTGCCATTGTTTTATTGACCTTTATTGGAATTTTTTGTAACCAATTAAATACTAATTAGATAACAGATAATGGCTTTTGTATCCAACTTAAACAATCATTATTTTAAGCTTAGATCTCAAGTGCAAAACTTTAGTTACAAAACTAAGAGAAAAGTATGAGGGCATGACTGGTTGATGATTCTGCAACTATACAGAAGATTCAAAAAATATTCTTAGGGAAATAGATAAAAAATCTATAAAAGCAGATAACGGCAAAGAAGCTTTGGAAACCCTTGAAGAAGACAACTCATTTTATATCATTCTTCTGAACATGAATATGCCGGTTTAAAATGGCAAAGATACTCTTAAAGAAATAAAAGCCAATGATAATTACAAAGCTTCACCCGTTCTAATGTGCTCATCTATTGCTGAAAAAGATAAAGTCACTGAAGCGATAAAAAGCGGAGCCAACAATTATGTCATTAAAGCATTCAATGCTGACAGCCTTAAAATTAAGGTTGAAAGCCTCATTGACAGAGATATAAGCTTTTGTCCTACTCTGGCAGCAAAACTAAAGAAAAAAGGAATTAATTCTGAGAGCTAAAAATGACAATACGAAGAGCCCATCGTTTCTTCGCGCTTACTCATTTTCTACTTATTCGGCTTTTTAGAATTTAGAAGCTGAGTCATTTCTTTAACAACCTTTTTGTACTCCGGTGATTTGGCCAGGTTGTTATACTGCTTTGGATCATCCTGCATGTCATACAACTCGATATCTTTTGAAGAACCCCAGTGAGCAAAACGCCACTTAGCTGTGCGAATCGTACGACCGACCTTCCCTGCCCTTGTAACGACAGTATAAGACGCATCCCTTACTTTCTCACTTGGATCTTGTAAAACTTTTGCCAGACTCTTTCCTTGTAAGTTATGAGGCGGCTGTGGTAAACCACAAAGTTCGACTATTGTCGGATAAACATCTACAAGTTCAGCAAAACTGTCTGTTGACTTACCATTTGCTTTAGCCCCTGGAAGACGGATAGCAAAAGGGACCCGAGCACACTCTTCAAATAACGTTACCTTTCCATACATAAAGTGTTCGCCAATGTGAAAACCATGGTCACTCATAAAAACCACTACCGTATTGTCGGCCTGGCCACTTTTCTCCAGAGCATCAAGTAAAACCTTGACCTGAGCATCCATAAATGAAATACACGCTAAATACGCCTGTAGGTACTCACCTCGAACCTGGCGATCATTTACACCCATTTTTGAACGAAAGCGCGTATAACCTTTTACGGCTGCAATCTTGGGTTTATTGGCCCAGTCATCTTCAGGAACATCTTCGAATTTCAGATCACTTTGAGGGTAAAGCTTAAAATACTTTTCCGGTGCGTAAAAAGGCACATGCGGCTTGACGATTCCACAAGCCATTAAAAACGGCTTATCGCCCGATTCATTATCTAAAATCCACTTAGCAACTTTGCGGGCAGAACGGCCATCACCATGTTGATCATCGTTTAACTCTGTACCGTAGCCCAGGACCAATTCACTCTGATCTTTAACTCGATGCTTTTTCGCAAATTCAGCGAAGTCACCTTTTGCTCCCGCTGCCATAAATCTCTTTTTCAGGAGTAAAGTTTGTGGATCAGCAGCATTATCAGGTTTCTCATATTCATCAAAGCTCGTGCCTTTTTCATACATTCCAAATTTACTGTGAAAAATCTTGCCTGATCCGCCAGTCCAATAACCATTTTTATTAAAATGCTCAAACATATTGACTGCTTTAGAGTTAACTTCTCGCAAATAAGCAGTGTTATCCATAACACCACTGGATTCAGGATAAAGTCCAGAAAGAAATGAAGCTCTCGATGGGCCACATACCGGATACTGACAATAAGCTCTGTTAAAACGCACTCCCTGAGAAACAAACTTATCGATCGTTGGAGTAACAGCCTGAGGATCGCCAAAAGCTCCGACATAGTTATTTAAGTCATCGATGATAATCATCAAGACGTTTAGCTTATCTTTTTGAATGGCTTTTTTCACTTGCTGAGCAACTGGTTTGAGACTCACGCCAGATACAACTAGCGGTCCTCCTTTAGCCTGAACTTTCACTTGATAGTTCAATTTATTCTGAGCAAAGTCAGTGTTTTTCAAGGTAACTTTATAATCTACCCACTTACCTGTTTCTAACTTATGGATATAGTCTGCCTTGCGCAGTCGGAAGCCTGTTTTCAAACTTTCATCTAATGGATCTGCAGACGAATAGCTGATAATGATATCGCCTTTTCCTTTATCTAGGTAACTAAAGGTAAGTTCCACTAGAGCATGTTTAGCGATTGTTCCTTTACTCGTCCGCAAAAGTAATTCTTTACCACTGATAGCATCGCGACCATTAGCATTTATTTTTTTATGCTTACCAGCAATGGTCACAGGAGTAGCACTGACGCTAAAATTATAAAGGAGCAAGAAAAGGAAAAGTTTATACAGCATGGGAATCACATAATTTAGTTTTTCTCTCTTTAACAGATTATACTAAATAACCTTAACAGAATGAAGACATTTTTACTAAAAGAAGTCCAGCATTTTCATCTATGCTCAGAAATAATCAAAATACTTATTATTGAACTTATACTGATTAAAAAAGCTGCTAAGTTAAAATACCAACTTAAAGGATTTCTATGAAACTGCTTTACACATTTGTACTTGTCTTACTGACCTACGCTTGCAACAGCTACCTGACTCCAGAAGAAACTGTCGCCAAAAGTATTCTAGCCTGTCAGGAAGGTGACGCCGACACGCGCTGGGAATTAACCGATAAAGCTTCACGCGAAAAACTTCTAAAAGACAAAACTGAAGACGAAATCTTAAAACGCTTCGAATATGAAGCCTTCATGTACAAACTGATAAAATCCTGGGAAACTGAAGTCATTGAACAAAGTGATTCTAAAATCACGATGAAAATGAAGTACAAATTTTACGATCCACACTCTAAGAAAGTCAAAGACAAAGAAACAGATATCATCCTTCACCTTGAAGAAGGTCGCTGGAAGATAGAGGAATAATAAAAGCTTTGCAGCTCTTTACCAACTTATTTTAAAGACAGGAAATACAGCCATTAAAGTACTCTTTAGCGGCCTTTTTTAGTCCTTTGGTAAACAACCGGATTTAACGGACTGACAGCGATCTCACCTATATCAATTTCAGGTATGTAAGCGGCTCGATCATTTTACTGAGCTTTGGTTTTCAGGCTGTTTCAGCCTTATATTCTCACCCATATAGATAACTGTCATGACTCCACGAGTTTTGCCTGTTTCATTTCCTGGAGCACGATGGTACATCCAACCGCTGTGAAAACTGATTTCGCCAATATCGTAAGCTGAGCATTCAAAAGAATATTCATTCATCGCCTTCTGAATCACCATCTCTGAGTCATCGGATATAGCCAAATCGCGATAGTCGGTGTTATTCTGAGAGCCTGGAGCAAAGCTTAGAGGCACCATTTCGAGAGGAGTTTTCTTAAGAGGTATCCAGCCTGTAATTATCTTTCTACTGGCTAAAGGCCAATACTGTTGATCATCATGCCAAGGAGTAAAACCACCACTTGCTTCCTTGAATAAAGCCTGATCATGATAAAGCCTTACACCAGAAACTCCCATCAGCTCTGTAGCTATCCGCGCCAAAGTCTTACCAAGAACAAACTCCTTTACCGTTTCTGAGTAACGCCAAAGTTTAATGACCTGTATTAAAGCCTTGTCATAAGTACTACGCTCTGCCATTGGCTTAGTATTGGTATTCAACTCAAAAGTCTTTTATCAAATAGCCTGGCGATAGTATTCAAGGGTTTCCGGAGACAGAACCTGTTTAAGCTTTATGTACTCATTCTCTCTATAAAATTAATCTGTTCTTCGGTCAATATATAGTGACTGTCGATATCAATCTTCTCAAATAACACCTGACTCATATCACTTCTCCTCTACACTGCGTACTTACTAAAAAACTTGAAAGTTTTACGGACATGCTCACTCCAATACTCCCAGGTATGCTCACCCGGGTATTCTGCATAATCATGAGCAATAGCATGGTTATTTAGCTGCTTATTCAAAAGTCGATTTCCTTCAATAAGAAAATCATCAACACCACAATCAAATCGAAATGGCGGTAGCTGCTCTCGGTTCTTTAAAATCTCAGTCATAACATCCCAATTCTGGTGCCCCAGCCAATCGTATTTTTCTTCAACAGCTTGTTCAAACTCACTGAATCGAGTCGCTGATGAATGACCAGAAATAGCAGAAAACTCTTTAGGATATTTAGCACCAATTCTTAAAGCTCCGAAACCTCCCATGGACAAACCGCCGATGAACTTTTGTGAAGTTTTATTGATCAAATCACTTACTTCGCAGGCCGCTTCAACAACATCTTCGATTATCCACTTTTCAAAGTTTTTACCACTATGTTCAGTATAAAATGCTCCATCCCCCCAAAGGCCATCCGAAGGCATAGCAATGACCATAGGTTTCATGTCGCCATTTTTAATCATTTCAGCTGCCGTTAGGTGAGCGCTTCCCGAAAAAGTCCAGGACCAGTGACTGCCATAAACGCCATGGAGTAAAATCACTAATGGCAAAGGATCTTCAAAATCTCCTTCCGGCTCAAAGAGCGTTATGTCTCCACGGCCTTTAAGATTTTGGGATTTAACTGTAACAAACCTTAAGCCATCTGGCGCTTGGTTAGATATCTCAATTGTTCGAAAAAAACTCATTAATTATCCTCAAATAAAATTACGCCTTTGGCATTTTTCCCTGCCAGTAAATCTTCAAAGGCTTTTCCCAGTTGATCCAGTGAATAAGTCTGCCTCACCAACTCATCCAGCAGTAACTTTCCTTGGCTGTAAAGTTCCCGAAAAAGCGGAAAGTCTTTTTGTGGCTTACACGGGCCATATAAAGGATTGATATAGATCTTATTCCACTCAAAAAGTTCGCAATCGAAATCAATTTTTTGTTCAATTCCACTGGCTTGAACAGCGACTCCACTGTTGCGAACCAATGCTAAAGGTGCAGCGCCTAAAGCCGGTACTGCGGTACACTCAAAGGCATAATCTAAACCGCGACCATCAGTCAACTCTTTGACTTTCTGCCTCACCTCTACAAAATCCAGATCTTCTTTGTCTGCCTTAATAAAATGAGTCGCACCAAATTTCTCAGCTTGCTTCAAGCGTTCCTCTGAAAGGTCAACTACAATAATCTTTGAAGCACCTGTAATACGACAACCCTGGATGACATTTAAGCCGACACCGCCACAACCAATCACTGCACAACTGCTTCCTACTTTAACTTCGGCAGCATCTATCGCCGAACCAAAGCCAGTCATGATCGCTGCAGAAGAAAATAGCATAGCTTTGGTCATTTTAACAACAGCAGCCTCTTTAACGACTGTTGCTTCTGCCATAGCTCCAAGATGAAATGAACGACCAATTTGCAGCTCGTCATGAATCGTAGCACAAGTGTCTCCACCTCCCTTTCCAGTTACCAAAAAATTCTCTTCACAAATATGCTGACGTCCATCACTACAAGTGTAGCTAGTCTCACAAGTAATCGTCCTATTCAAAAGGACTGCATCACCAACTTGAACAGAAGTCACTCCAGTGCCAATTTGCTCAACTACACCAGCCCCTTCATGTCCCATCACTAACGATTCTCCCCATGTCATGGTCATAATCAGTATGGCAAATACCTGAGGCTTTTAAACGAACTAGAACTTCTCCTGATCCAGGTGATTGCAAGTTCACTTCAGTTATTTTGAAGCTGCCTTTACCGTCAGTAACTGCTGCTCTAATTTTCATCTTTGATCCTGTAAAGTTTACCTAGGCCTAAAGCTTAAAGGCTGTTTGTAATAAAAACTGCGAGGATTCGCCCATATAGTAATACTATTCAGTCATAATTAGAGATATATTACCAAATAATAAATAATATAAGCACTACTTAGCAGGACTTTATTTTATGCTGGCAACTAGAGAAAAAGTTTTTATTCCCTCAGAAAGCAGCTTTAAAAGTATCCACCGGGAAGATAAGAAGTTTGAAGCATTCTGGCATTATCATCCAGAATATGAAATAACTCTCATTCTCAACGGCCAGGGGCAGCGCATCATAGGTGATGAAATGATGAGTTACTCCGGCCCGGAACTCTTTTTTATTCCCCCTAATGTTCCACACACCTGCATTTCAGAAAATGAACAAGGCTTACAAAAAGCTCTGGTTATTCAATTCAATCAAGATTGTTTTGGAAGTGATTTTTTTACTGGAATAGACCTTAAAGAGTTACAGAATCTTTTCGAAAGTACCTGGAGTTTCCCAAAAGAAATCGTTTTGGTCGTAGAAGAACATATGAAATCCATTCATGAGTCAATTGGATTAAATAGACTGATAAGTCTTCTAGAACTTCTGAAATTGTTGAGCAACAGCGAACGTACTCCTATTTCTCAAGCTGGCACGCCAATCAGTGTAAATGAAAAAATCCAAACACAAATGAATGTCATTCTTAGCCGATTACTTGATAGAAAGCCTCTTAACGTTCCTGAACTTGCCAGTGAATTAGGAATGAGCGAAAGTACCTTCAGGCGCTTCTTTAAAAAACATACCGGTCTGGCAATTATTTACTTCCACAACGAAATGAAGATAAATGCCGCTTGTTTGTTATTACAGAATAAGGCCAAGCTGTCAATCAGCGAAGTGGCTTCAGAGGCCGGCTTCAATAACCTTTCTCATTTTAATAGGCAATTTCTTCGTTGGAGAAAATGCCAACCGAGAGAATATCGGAATAGGCTCACATAGGATATTCTTCTTACTCTGTTAAGATTTATTACGTAATATTGTTTTATAGATTGCTATATATATGTAAATAAGCAAGGATATGTACGTGCAGCATTTTATAAAGTATTTTTTCTTTCTCCTAACACTTCTGCCCTCAGCTCTTATTTCTGCTGAGCGCCCTAACATTCTTTTTATCTTCAGTGATGACCATACGACACAAGCCATAAGCTCATATGCTGGTGACAACAAACTTATGGAAACTCCTCATATTGACTCTATCGCTCAAGAAGGGGCTATTTTCACAAAAAACTTTTGTGTGAATGCTATCTGTGCTCCAAGCCGCGCAGTTGTCCTAACCGGTAAGCACAGTCATAAGAACGGACAATTCACAAATGGTAATACATTTGACGGATCACAAATGACCTTTCCTAAGCTTTTTAAGGAACATGGTTATTCTACAGGAATCTTTGGAAAATGGCACTTAAAGTCCAGTCCAACGGGTTTTGATGAGTGGATGGTATACCCAGGTCAGGGAAGTTACTACAATCCGGATTATCGCACTCCAAACGGCATGAAGCGTCTTGAAGGTTATAGCATCGAGCTAACGACAGACCTTTCAATCGATTTTATGAAGAAAGCTCAAAAAGAAAATAAATCTTTCATGCTTATGTGTCAGTATAAGGCACCACACGGTCACTGGAACCCCGGCCCGAACTATCTTGATTTATTTAAAGATAAAACATTCAAAGAGCCATCTACTCTGTTCGACAACTTCGAAGGCAGGAACTCCAATGCCCCCAAACACAAAATGGGGCTGCACCACATGCATGAATCTCACTTGAAAATACCTGTTGAGAAAAGCAAAGAATGGGGTCGCATGACTGCTGAACAAAAAGCTGCTTTCAAAAAAGGCTATGAAGCTCAGAATAAAGCCTACTTTGCCAAAAAGCTTAGTCCTGAAGATGACATTCGCTGGCGATACCAGCGTTATATCAAGGATTATCTTAGATGTGTTAAATCAGTTGACGATAATATCGGCAGATTAAAAACTTTCCTTAAAGAAAATGGCTTAGCTGACAATACGATCATTGTTTACTCTTCAGACCAGGGATTCTTCCTCGGTGAGCACGGTTGGTACGATAAACGCTGGATGTACGACATCTCTCTTCGTATGCCCCTAGTTATGCAATGGCCTGCAAAATTTGAAGGCAATCAAACAATCACTCAAATTACTCAAAATACAGATTTTGCCCCTACCCTTCTTGATGCTGCCGGCATAACAGTTCCTGCAGAAATGGATGGAACCTCCATGCTACCTTTACTTACGGGTCAAAAACCAGAGTGGCGCGACACTGCTTACTACGCTTACTATGAATCACCCGGGCCACACAACGTTCCATTTCACGAAGGTGTCCGCACAGACAAGTATAAATTGATTCACTACTATGAAAGTGGAGAATGGGAGCTTTTCGACCTAACTAAAGATCCAGGAGAAATGAAGTCACAGTACAACAACCCTGAATACAAGTCTGTGCTAAAAGACCTCAAGAAACGCTTAGTGGAGCAAAGAGAACAGTACAAAGCTCCAGAACACGAATGGGTACTGAACAAGTTTAAAAGGAAAAAGAAATAATCATTTTATAAGCCTTACTTTATGTGAGGCTTGTTTACCCAATCTGAAAATTTCTTTGGAACCAGGTAAGAATGTACTTCTTCGTAAAGAGCCTCTAATTCAGGGTCATAAAGTAATTGACTTTCGGCACCTTTAGGCATGCGCTTAAAGATAATTCTTTTCATATCTTTTCCTCCTGATTTCTTAGTATACCTAAAAGTTATCATATGTGGCCTCCACTCAAAAACCTCACAATCTTTTATAATTACACCTGAAGGCATCTCTATCTCAAACTTTTCCCCAAGAATTTCTTACGAGCTGTATCCAAGGCATGGTTTAATTTGCTAACTTCTTCTGCTGTAGGGACTCGTTGTGGCTTCTCTTTAACTCTTAAAGCAATAGCAGACTGCCTCATTCGCCTTAACCTGCTTTTTCTAGGTTCCAGTCGCCACGGATTTTCTGGTTCTGGGTGAATCACAACAGGTTTTTCTCTAAAACTCTCATAAACGCTTAAAGGTATAGATATATTAAAGATCGCTGTATTATAATCTGTTACGTACTGCAGATTCTCTCTTGGTATATGGGCATCTGTTGCGATATACAGCCTTTCGAGTTTTTTTATATTCAGTAGCTTATCTGCATTCTTTATTTTCATATATTGAAGGTTTAAAGTTTTTAAATACTCCATTCGACTAAAAATAGTCATATCAACTGTCTTCTCTGTCTTTATTGCCGATAGATTTAGATCTTCTATTTTAGTCAAAAAACTTAAACTCTTTATATTCGTAACTGCCGAATTTGTCAGGACCAGCTTTTCCAACGAAGGTAAATTCTTCAATTAAACTTTTCCCATTTTTAAACATCAATATTTGAGACCATTAACAATAGTTACATATGAGGTCCCTCTTTAAAAAAAGTAAACTTTTTATTCTGGAATCTGCTAAGAGGTCCAAATTCGAAATTTCACCTAACCAGTATCTAATGTCCACACAGGTAACTTCTAAGTATACCCTGTTCCACCAAGAGAGCTTTTGGCAACTTCAAACTCAAAAAACTCCCAACATTTGCCTTATATGATGCCTATGGAGTCCATACATAATATTTTTATAATTAATAGTTTATGACTATTTTTGGTATGTTGAAATATTGCAAATAACCATTATTAACTATTTGATTATCAACAAGTTAACAAGGTTACATCATGAAAGACTCCAGCTTTTCTTCACTTCTCAAGCAGCTTTCTGAAGATTTCTCGCCATACCGTCGCTCAATCTTCCGCTGTCTTATCATTGGTATGGTTTGCAGCTCCTCTAAAAAATGTATTTCGGCAATTTGGCAAAGATTTGCTCCACTGTTTGCGGATAAAGGAATGACTCAAAAACGTTTTTACGCTTTACTGAATAGTCCTTAAATTCCCTAGACAAAGCTTCGTTTGCGCAGCATTCACATGATGGGCGATAATATTCTTCACTATATGAATTGCCGGAAGGTAAAAAAGAGTCCCGGGCGTCGCCCAAAATATGGCAGGAGAATTGAAAGTGTCAGTGCTTTGGCCAGGTTTCTAAAGGCTAGCGCACAATCAGCGAACATTTTATGTATTCAAAAAATAGAGATATCCTTTTATCCGAAACTATCGTAATGAGTAAAGCTCTGAGCCGTAAAATCAAAGTTATTTTAGTTTATAATTAAATGGCTTTGTCTTTCCTGTTTTTACGAGCGGCTTAGAATTAAGTGCCGAAAAAGCAATTGAGTATTATGCCGCGCGATGTAAAATTGAGGTAGGCCTTAAAGAGCTGAAACACGAACTCGGTGCCTTGGACAATCAATCTCTAAGAAAAATGCTGTTGAAAATCATTTGAATTTCACATGTACTGCAATGACTTTGGTATGGTTATACACAATGAAACAAAAATCTGTACCAGAGCGTAGAATTCAAACTTCAAGATATTAATCATTGGCTGACATACGCGTTGAAATCGAAAAAGAATTGATGGCCGAGGCAAAGAATTTTAATAAGCTTTGCTAGAATTAAATCAAACAGGCCGGAAAAGTCATCTTAAGTAAGATTCTAGCAAGGACGGCCTGGTACTGAAAAAGATTTTTGGGGAAAGTTTAGTTTTTTGAATAAATCCTTTAAAAATTGCCGATGAATCGTGGGTTATTTAAACAATCTACTATTCAACTTCTAAAAAAGGACGTCATGAAAAAATTATTACTTGTGTTAATAACTGCTCTTTTAATGGCAGGGTGTACTTCTTCTAATCAGCAAAAAGACTTTGGAGTCTCTGTTCAACTTTGGTCAATTCGCGACCAGATGAAGAAAGACTTTGAAGGTTCTCTTAAAAAATTATCTGACATGGGAATGGATGGCGTAGAATTCGCCGGCTACTACCACTACACCAACAAGCCTAAAGAACTTAAGAAACTCTTAGACGATCTTAACCTTGAGGCTGCTGCTGCTCATGTTAAGACAAAAGATCTTCTTCCAGAAAATATCGCAAAGACCATTGCTTTCCACAAAGCTATCGATTGTAATTATCTCATCATTCCAGCGGATAGACGTGTCTTTAAAGACAAGAAATCCAGCAATGAAGCTATCGCTATCTTCAACCAGGCCACTGCTACTCTAAAAAAGCACGGTATGAAAGCTGGTTACCATAACCACAGGAAGGAATTTGAGTCCGGCCCAAGTAAAGACACAACTTGGTGGGATTACCTTGCTCAAAATACCGATAAAGAGTTCATTCTTCAACAAGATGTTGGTTGGACTTGGAAGGCCGGTAAAAATGCGATTGATTACGTCAATAAATATCCAAACCGCACTATCACGGCTCATTTCAGACCGGGTATTACTGATACCACTAAAGGTTACCAGCCTTTCGTTGGCGAAGATGGTCAGGACTGGCAAAAACTTATCGATGCCTGCCTTAAAAATGGCGGTACTGAGTGGTTCTCAATCGAGCAAACTGATTACCCTGGAGGAATCACATCCATCCAGGCTGTTGAACGTTCTTTTAATAATCTTCACAAGATTATCGACGAGATGGGACTTTAGTCAACCCGAGTAATCAGACGACTTCAATGGAGTGATCAGTTAGAAAAAGCTGATCACTCCATTTTTTTTCAATAGAATATATCAACGGTATTCATTTTTTTTGCGCACAGCCGATAGAATTTTTTAGTTTACAAAACCTTAAGAACGCTGGCTCATTCTTCTCTTATTAAAAAACAAGCTTGAAAGCGTTCTGACTTAGGTTGTCTTAGAGCCTTCTTAATAAAAATATGTATTTTTTAATACAGGCCCTTGACTTTTCAATAATCCGCAATCTTAGAACTTTGTAAAATATTAATTAATAACAACTTACAAACATTACGAGGAGAATCCCACAAACAACATTGAGAAGGCCTAGCAAAATGCATTCGATAAAGATCCACAAAAAGGCAAGGGGTGGCAACGTAAGTGCGACAAGTCTTCTGATGTCGATTTTATCCTTTGCATTATTTTACGTGCTTTTTGCCGGTGTTATCAGGCCAGGCTTTTGTGCAACATTGTCAGCAAAATTTGAATGATGAGATAAGTCGTACAAATTTCTTTTTGGCTAACACAAGCCCAAGAAGAGTTCGTATGTTAGATCGGGTTATGCCATTGATTTTGCGCAATCTTCGTCGCTTGCTGGATGCACTCCGACATTCTATGCGGCGACTTTCACCTGGTTTTGGCATAGTAGTTGACAGAGCCTCTCTAAGTTGAAT